>NZ_JAKKSJ010000029.1:0-68499 GCF_025653365.1 Shewanella sp. SW32
TTGGTGTGCCACCCTGGCGTTCTAGTTTTAACTGTCTCACCCATTTATCCATAGTGGACTTACCTACGTTCATCGCCTTTGCAGCTTCGATGATGCTATGGTTTTTATCGAGGACTAATTGGGCTGCTTCAAGTTTGAATTCAGCACTAAATGTTTTTCTGGTTGTCGATCTCATGTGTTCACCTAAAGTCATCTACGAGGTAATAATATCACCTCTATTTAGGTGGCCAAAATTAGTGTGCCACTACACTTTTATTTGCTTACAAAGATCATGCATATCATGTTTATAAGCCAAAAGTTAAAGGCTTAAAGAAAAGTATTGTTAATGCCATAATTTCTGATTACGAAGTAATGCTAAGCTTTTACAGTCGAGTTCTAGTGTGTCGTATAGATCTGCATCCTGGTCAATGCTCAGCTGATAACCAACTTATTAATCAATATCTAAAAAAGCTAACACACTTGCTAACTAAGCATTACGACTGCAAGGTCTTATATCACTGTGCCAGAGAGCAGAACACCTCTGAGGTTGAACACTATCATGTAGAACTTATGTTGAGTGGCCATAAGATTAATCACTCTGAAAAGTTACTATCGCTAGCTAAAACTATGTGGGAACAGTATTCGAAGGGAACAGCCTCATTCGTTGATAACCCTTTCTGCATTGTATTAAGAGGAGATAAGTCATCACTAAAAGAGGCGATATATCGTTCGAGTTATTTAGCAAAAGAGCACACAAAAGAGCTCAACGGCAAAGCCCTGGGCTTTTTAAAGAACAAGTTAACACCCATCAAAAACTTCGAACCTGAAACAGATTTAATTCTGGTGGACCCAAGTATTACTTTCGAGAAGAACAGGCGTAAACAGGCATTTAAGATGGCCCGAGAAACTAATCCCAATCCTATAGCAAACAAGTCTTCAAAATATGGCTGGTTTCTTACTCCAACCCTAGCCCAGCAACTCAAAGAGTGTATTTCTTCCAGAACAAGCCGCTTAAATCATCTGCTTGATCTTGAATCGGGTTGTATGACAGACATTACTAACTTTTCGGAGGCGGTATGAAAAAAATCCGAACCGCAGCGCATGGTAAAAACTACATTGTAGATCCTGCAACAAGACGATCTAAGTTCATCGAGAACAATAAAGCAGCAATGATCCATGGTGGATATTCAGCTGAAATTCCACCATCGATTGTTGATGCACTTCTTGATAATGATCTAGGGTTTGAGTTGGGTATTTTAAAAGGCCAACTCTGCAATATCACCACAGTAGGCAACAGAGTTATCAATAGCTTAATTGCAGAAGGGGAAGAGGCTACTGCTCTTAACGTCGGGCTATCTTGCGCCGATAGAAGCGTAAAAATCATTCCACAAATTCAAAAGCTGCTGGAATCAAAACTAACAAAGCCTTTACCTGATTATCAAAAGACAAATAGATCTCGAACACGATGGCTTAAACAGCTTTACATAGGGAATTGCTCTCCAAGCGATGTAGCATTTCAATTTGAGATCCACCAGCTAGGTCAATTGCCTGATTACGTTCAGCTGATGCTTTCCAAAGAGCTAGCCATGCAACAAATTAATGCCGAACATGACAACCTAAGTCGTGAGGATATACTTGCAAAACTCGAAGATTACAAAGCCTCTATTGCCATGGAAAAAGAGCAGATAAAACAACGTGAGCAATCTGTATCGATAGAGAAGCAAAGAATCAATCAGCAGCTTTTTACTAACTCTGAACCTGTCGAGAATAGCAATTGAAAAAGCCAAAAACTATACTGTCCGATGCTCATTACATAGAGCTCTTAGCCATGTTCCAACACGACTGGGTAGGCTTTGCTTCTGTATTAGCAGGAAAAAGTCCAACTTGGCAACAAAGACAAATTATCTCGGCCATTCAAACACAAGGTTCAAGGGTATCTGTATCAAGCGGACACGGTACAGGCAAGAGTGATATGACCAGCATTATCATCCTAGCATTTATTATCCTTAACCCTGAAAGCAGAGTTGTAGTGGTTGCCAACAATGCAGCTCAAGTGCGTAATGTCATTTGGAAGTACCTTAAAATCAACTTCAAAACACTCTGCCGAAACCTACCATGGATAGAAAACTACTTTGAACTGAATGAACGAGAGTTTTATGCCATTGGTTACAAGGGGATTTGGAGTTGTATTGCAAAAACGGCACGTCAAGGCAACGAAGAAGCACTCGCTGGCGAACATTGTCATACCTATCTCGTTGTCGTAGATGAGGCAAGTGGCTTGTCAGACAAAGCCTTGAATGTGCTGAGCTCAGCGCTAACAGAAGCCAATAATAATATGTGTTTGCTTAGCCAGCCAACACGCACATCAGGATTCTTTTATGATACTCACCATAGGTTAGCTAAAACAATCGATAACCCTAGCGGCATCTGGACCGCAATTACCCTAAATTCAGAAGAATCACCTCTTGTAACACCCGAGTTTATCGGTGAGAAACTGATCTCTTATGGTGGCGAGGACTCACCTGAATATCAGATTAAGGTGCTAGGGAGATTTCCTGACAACATGGATGGTTACCTACTTAGTAGGACTGATTGTGAACGGTCCTCAAGAAGCCACCCTTTACTTGTCGATGGTAATTGGGGCTGGGTTGCTGCATGTGACGTAGGTAACGGTAGGGATAAATCTGTTATCAACATATGCAAAGTGTCTTTAGACTCACCAAATACTCGGCTGGTGGTCTCTCACTCCATTACCGAAATGCGCTCAGATATTGATCCGATAGACTTTGCATACGAGATAAAAAGGTGTGTAGAGCCGTATGTGAGCCAAAATATCAGTATTTTAATTGATGGTGATGGCATTGGCTTCTCAACAGTAAAAATAGCTTTAGCACTCGGTTTAAACGTCCAAGAGGTTCGGTGGGGAAAGCCTGTTTTTAATAATGGAGAGAAAAGCCGCTTCATTAACCAACGTGCATATAGCCATATAATGATGCGCGATGCGATAAAAACGGGTCGAATGCAGATTGATAGTTCGGAACTCACCAAAAGCCAGATTTCCCGCCTACCTGTTCACCTCAATGAACTAGGCCAATGGGTGGTATGTGCAAAAAAGGAGATGAGAGAAAAACACAATATCAAATCCCCCGATAGATCCGATACCTATTGCTTTATGTTTTTGAGCAACCCGGAACCAGCAATTTCAAACGCAACAGAGGAAGCTGCAGAGCGAGAGGAAGTACTTAGCCAATGGATATGATAGCGTATTTGATAAAGTGAACGTGGTGAAACACCGCGCGCGCGTGACAAAAATAAATAAATAAAACAAGTTTAAGGGAGTTTTACTAGACCTGATGAACAAATGACAATTCTTGAACTGAGTATTGGATCATGAAGATCCCAGAAATCAATCTATTAATTTAACAAGAGAAATTATTATGGAATGTAGTACCACAACAAACAATCAAGATATGTGCAAGCAGCTTGAGGTTAACAGCTTCGAACTATTTGAAGTTGGCGTTGAGCTGAGTTTTGAGCATCCTAAAGCTGCCTCATTCATATTTGATATCATCAGTTATATAAACAGATCCCGTCAATTATCTTCTAAAACTATTAGGCAGGCATTACTTTCCTGCAGTCTTCCTGAGTCTCCAAAACCATTACTATTCATCGATCAGGAGCTGTTTGAAGAGTTAATTTATGAATTATCTAAGCTAGCTGATGAACTAACCATTGAAAATCAGATGGCTGCAGATATTTTAAGTGACATCATTAATCACATAACAGGGGAAGCCATTTCATCTTTTGAGGTCACAAAAAATAAGTTAATTTCTTTTTCACTATCTGAAAATACTCTTCAGCTAAATGAGCGTAATGCGCGCATAAAATAAAACCAGAAGATCTAGAGGTTTTGATATAAATCAGAGCCTCCAGGCTAAAGATTGCACAATATGAATTAGGTTGTGCTGATATATATTGGCTCATAAAAAATAACAATTAAACTGTTAATGATATACACAAGTTTAACCAAACTCGCTTTAATTATAGTTATTATGAAGTCTCTATATTGATAGAACAAATATCAGTTTCGAGATCATAAGGCACAACATGTAATGTTAAACCAGATTTGAACTCAAAGTGCTCCAATGAAGTAGTAAAACCAGCGTGTTTAGGATAAATCAAGTACAAGCTCCCTTGCCCTTGTAGGTACTTTTCACCATAAGCAAACAGCTGGTACATATCTGATTGACTCAGATTGTACTTATACTTTGTGCAGCCAAGTGAAGCATCGAGTAATTTCCATTTTGTATCCATTACAGTAACCACTCGCGATTTATCATAGACTACTATATCTGGTTTTAATCTAAACCAGCCTTCGCCCTTATGATGAGTCAAGCTACGGCTAGAGACTTGTTCTTTCAATTTTAATGCTGGTGGCAGTTGCGCAGATAATTGCTTAGCAACATAGCGCTCAAATAGTTTTTCCATCGGGAACAAGAAAGATAAGCCATTATGATTACCAGCCATAGCAATGGGTGATTGATAACTCAGAATTAGCTCACACCAAGGCTTTAAAGGCCTATAGTGTGCCAAACTTCTATCATCCTTCCACAACCTAAAATCCTGAGCAAAGTCAGTTGAAAGCTCAATATCATTAAATACAAAAAGTAGCTCTCTTGCTAACCGTTGATTAGCAATCGACTTGGACCATTTAAGAACCAGTTTTAAGGATGAATGTAATAAACGATTTTCAGCACGATTGGCGTGATAAATATCATGAGAAACATGAAAGTAATGCTGACGCCCTGGACGTTGCCTGACCTGCTTAGATACCTGTAACTGACCTTTGAGGTAAGGGGACTCACGTTCAACTCGCTGATACTCGCTTCTTACCCCCTGTTTAACTAATTTTGCAACTGATTTTAGGAAGTGAGTGATTAGCAATTCATAAAGAGGTTGCTTTAAAATTTGTAATTGAGACTGTTGAAACTCTTCAAGCTTCAAGCTCTCAACACTAGCCAACATTTTAAGCAAAATTTTACGTGCTATTTCAGGCTTGCATTCATCTGTTGTTGTCTTAGGTAAAATTTCGATGCGGGTTCTACATGGCGTTTCAAGCACGCCAACAAAGTTAACTACCTGCAACGCGATTGATTTATCATAACGCTTAACTTTAATTAGCTCGCGCTGGTTTTCATCATTGCTAACGCCATTGGCAAGCAGCCACTCAAACGCACACTTGGGTATTGAGTGACAATCTATGCTGCAGTTGTTGCCCTCATTAGTTAAAAGAGCAAACTCCCTAACGATGACATCGTTAACCTTGAGGCGAGTCATAAATACCTATGTATGCTTCCGGGTTAGTAAATGCAGCCATATTGCGTTTATATGGCCGAATACTATCTTGCGACCAGTCACTGCCCATCAGCTTCGAAACAGAAGCATCAGTATACTTCGCCTCGATAAACTTTAACTCTGGATTAGTTTTCTTAAACTGATCACCAAGCACTTGTCCTACACGCTCCCAATCTTCGAAGAAATACTCTTCTAGTAAAGGCAATATCTCTAGCTCAAAGATACGGGCTAAGCGACCAATAGTCGGATCTGATTCCAAAGGTAAGAAGAAACTGTGACCGATGGTATGCTCTCGATCATATAGAAGCTCAATACGCTGATTGATGGTTTCAAGCAGCTTAGCTATGTTTACCCCTTTAACATCAATCCTCTCAAGTAACTCATGCTTAGGCATCATCTCAACAAACTCAAAACGACGACGAAGCGCAATATCTACTTGAGCCAATGATTTATCAGCAGTGTTCATAGTGCCAATGATATGGAGATTTGAAGGGACTGAGAATGGTTCTTTAGAATAAGGCAACTTAACCGACAAGGATTCTGAACCACCAGCACGCTTATTTTGTTCGATAAGTGTTATCAACTCACCGAAAATATTTGAGATATTACCGCGATTAATTTCGTCGATAATCAGGACTCGCTTATCGGAAAGGCTTATTGCTTTTTTATCGAAATCATAACGTTGAATAGCTTCAACTAATGGGGCCAAGACATTGGGATAACCATTTATAATGAACTTTTCCATGTCCGAATCAACAATACGCTCAAACACTCTCTTTGAACGTATATCATCAACTGATATTCGATTGAGTTTCACTAAAGAAACCAATTCATCGATGATTATCCTCGGCAAGGGCAGTAAAGCGCCATTTGGCTTTCTCAAGCTGATAATTTCATCAGATATGGACTCAATTACATATGATGAAATTTGAGTACCTACAGTGACACTAGGTAAAGTTCCGTCTTTAGTCTGTTCACCAAGAAGCACATCTTGAAGCTTTACTACATCTAACGCGGGCTCTCGCAATCGATACAAAGTCATCTGCGATAAGTTCTTATTAAACAATTCATCAACGGGTAAAGATGGTTTGTAAACCCTATGCCATATAACCTTGCGCATCTGGGAGTAACTATCATCATCAATAGCTAAAGGATCAAATTGATAATCACCTGTCACTTCGGCAATAGCCCTAAATTTACGATTCCCATCAGAAATAACAATTAAGTCGCCGATAGACATCACATTTTTAAAGTTTTGAACCGATGTAACTCTGTAATCGTTACTCTCTTTTTCTATCTCTATACCGTTGAGTTTATACGCTTCAATGACACCCTTTCTGTCATTTGAAGCAGTAAAATCAACGTTATAACCGTAACCTAGTAGCACATAATTATTTTCAATACATTGCTCATAAATGTATGCATCATCGCCAAGCGTATCACCTAAAGACATCTTCCAAACTTTACGTCCAGACACATCAACACGACGCTGAGTGTGAGCTATGATCGGTTTTGCATTTGCGGCATCGCACATCCGCTTGAATATACCATCCTCAATGTCATAGCTGATTTTTCCTGTTGCATCGCTATTAGCTTTTAGCCCTTCAACGAAATCCTCATAACTAAAGCTCTGGTGGAAAGTAACAAAACCGATACGATTCTTGGCTACTAGCTCATCAAAGCGGGTTTTGATTTTTATACGGTCATTTAAATTTTGAGAGAGATACTCTGGGTCAACTATCGCTAGCGCTCGATTAATGGTGTTGTAAGTTTTACCTGTACCCGGCGGCCCATAAAGGATTTGATTTAAAATAGTATTATTAATTTTCTCCGTCATAGCTTTATCCTTATTCTCATATCCGGCTTTTTGCTCAGCAATAGTGGCTGAACCATTCTCATGTTCCCAACGAGATTTAAGTGGCTCAACATAGTAATCGAGTTCTTGAGTCTCATACTCTTGCTCAAATTGCTTGCGGATTTTTAGCAATTGAAGATCCACAGCATGAGCAGGCATTTTCTTAAATGTTGAAGTGTTGATGTTGGCAAATTTAGCAAGCAGTGATTGACGATGACCACCGCCAAAAATGCGCTCTTGCGAATCCGGATAAAACAAATACAAGATCATATGCCGGAACTGTCGTTGACTGTTTTCAGGAATAAGCTCTAACCAAGTTGAAAATGCTTCGTGATTGGCAAGTAAGGTTGAACGCTCATTAAAGCTTAATTTAAGCAGTTCAGCTAATAGTCGAATAAAATAGATTAATTCACGCCAACGACCTGTGTTATATGCTGCCCCCGTTTTACCGATCCCAGTTAGCACCTCATCAGAAAGATATGCTTGTTGAATATCAGCAGGGACAATATCGGCTAGTTTTTTGCCAGAGAAAGCAAAAACACGTTCCACTGTATCGCGTTTAGAAGAAGGCCCAACACTTCCAGAGCATAACGACATGAACCAAAGCATTTCTGCTAATAATATCTTTGCTTCAGCTGAAGTAGGTTGAAGCTGAGTTTCTAATTTTGAGAAAAAGTCGCCTTCACCCTCATCTAAATTATCAACGAAATACTTTACCAACTCATTTATGGTTTTATGGTTCCAAATTGGTTTTTTTGTCAGCAATGAAATGCCAGAAATTAAAGATTGAGTCTGAAAATCACGTGCCACTTTTATCAACGGAGCAGAATTTTGATTACCGCAATATCTTGCCATTAGTTCCTCTTTAACCTATTTCAAACCTACACCGTTTAACCACACAAACTTTAAGTGAGAGCAGATTTAACTTTCAGTGCTCAATTAGATGTTAGTTCTCTTGGCTTTTGGCTTCATTTTCAAGAATAAACAATTGGTTTATTAGTAAAAACTCTCTTATCGCATCATCTAGCGTTGTTACGTTTTCTTTGTGTGCACGACTGTTGCGATAAGCCATGTAAATACTGGTAAAAAGGCCTGCTCGGCCTCTTGCCTCTGCTTCCGGTAACTCAGGCCAGTACAGCGGAGCATTGTTGCTAAGGAATGCCTGCGAAAATAACTTAGAGCCGCTTTCCCCCTCCAAACCCGTTCTTCTTCGGATAATGTCTTCTAAACGACGATAGCAAGTCATTAGATTGGCATCTGGGTTATTAATGAAATCAATGGCTAAATCCATAATGCGGTTATCAATGAGTGAAAAAGGAATGTTTTTCACAAAGAGCACTTTGACTAGATTGTCATTGTAAAAGCGCTGTTCTTCTCTAAGCAGGATGTAGTCGTAATAGCGTGCAGGTCTTATTGGTTGCAGTGTTTCGAACATAGCTAAATCGGCTAGTGTCAAACATGAACTATCGGCTCTTTGGATAAAATTTGTATCGACCGCGTATTCTTTAATTTCGATATTGTGGCGAATCAGAAGCTGCAGCGCACTGGAAAGCCCTCTTGGGCCTTCACCAGGATAACCAGAAGCAAAACCTGACTTAATGACTATGGGGTCACTTGATTCTGGCCACAATAACAAGCAATGCGTGCCACACTTGGAACTACTATCCACGTCGGAAAGCAAGAAGGCTCTTGTGATGATCTCACCACCAGCTTGAATAACCATGGAGAGTGCGTTTAAGCACCGCGCTGTTATCCCTGCGTTTCCGTAGTATTCGATACCAGACAGGTCAGCTATTTTTAGTGATTGGTTTCTCATTAATAATTCACATCCCTGTAACTTTTCAAAGTATTCTTCGTCGATAGACTTCTTCAACAGTCTTTAAATAAGCACCAAAATCGTCGTCTGATTTACTTGCAACAGTCTCAAAGCACAATGCCCTAAAATAAGCTTCTCTCTCATTTTTCATTGAATCGCGACAACGATTAATCTCTTCAGTTAGTTTGGCTCTAGCAGTATCAGCATCTTGAACTCTATTCAGCATTGGCGCTAACCACGAAGAATTGAACCGATTAAGCCGTTTGTTGATTCGAGACAATACTTTGAAAGTACGGTTCCATGTATCCGCTTTTTCATTCTGAAAAACTTCAGTATCTGCGATATCAACCCTCATCACAAAAGTTCCGTTAATAGGTTCGTAAGAAGCAGTAAGCGCTACAGGAACGATGTCAGTGAAAGGATTAAAAGCTAAAGTTCTAACATCATCACTGTGTAAGACATCTTGCTCACCTTTAGCTTTCTCATTACATTTTTGACAGCAAGGAACAAGATTATCAAAATCTACCGCTAAAAATGGATAGTGTTTTTTCGGTAAATAATGATCATAAGAAGCTCGCCATTGTTGCTCATCTGCAGTTGTTGCACCTTCTTCAGGTTCAATGTCCCGCTCTTCCATCATTTCTTCTGTAGCACAGAAACAGCAAACTACACCATTATGATTTCTGAACTGTTCATAATGAGAATCCATGCTGTCCACCGGATTCTGGCTCGCATTTTTATAACATACTAAGTCTAAAGTTGTAGAGTAAAGATAACCACCCAGTGATTTGACATCGGCCCAAATGCCAGCCAACGCTGCGGATGGCGAAAGTACAGGCAATCCAGCATTATTTAAAAACTGCAACCATTGCATGTGGTTGTTGAACAACGCTTCAAACTCCAATTTGAGTGGTTGAGCCAGCAGATGGTAATTATCATAAACCGTTTGGAACTTTTCTGTTGTTTTAGCACTTGCTTGAAGTACAGGACTAAAAGGCTGCGGAAAGCAGTTAGCAAATACATTTCCCGCAAACATTAATCGGTAAAAGCCTTTATGGACATCATCAAGCCAGTAAAGTGCTGATTGCGGCGGCTTAGTCACAGACCACAACATTAGTCAGCACCTCGTTCTTTGGAGCTTTTTTTCCTGAGGATTTGGTTCCGCCGTAAATTTAACTCAAATGAATCGCCAAAAGGTTTGAGCCATTCAATCGTTTCGTTTTCATCCATGAGACCTTCGTCATAGGCTCTCAAGCCTACTCTAATTTCAGTTAGTGGTCTTTTCGATATGAGCACATCTAAATCAAACACCGACGTTAGCAGTGAATCAAAAGATGCTCCGTACGTTTCAACTTCTAAGGGAATTATTGAAACATTGCCGACACCATCCTTTTTGAAATGCAGTACTCTCTCCGCCTTACATGCAGATAGCACAAATGGAGAGTGAGTTGAAATCATTAATTCAAGGTTGGAGAGATTGACATACTTACTAATGATATCGATAAACTCGATACGCCATTCAGGGTTAAAATGGCTTTCAGGCTCATCAAGTATAAATAATGTCTGTTGGTGGTCAAACAGCATTAAACTACCCAAAATCTGGATCAACTGATGTTCACCATCACTAAGCCTGTCATATAAGGTAGTGACATTCGGATTTTTTAGTTTCACTTTAACATTCAAGATCCGCATTGGCATTAAGCCACCAGACACACTCGGTACATTTCGCTCATATTTACTGCTTTTTAACGTCCGTTTTTCATCATAGCTCCACCTTCTGGCAGTTAAGTGGTGAAGGGTTAACAAGTGCTCCAAAAATACGGTTTCATCGAGATAGAGACGCTCCATTGCATTTGAAAATGTTTCCCCCACCTTAAAGTGTAACTTCGGAGAGTAGTTAATTTCCTCATCAACACGAGGGTTAGGGATTCCTTGTGATTCATAACTTAATTCAGTAAGCCTTCTGACAATATTACCTATTGTTTCAAAATCTTTATATTCAGTAAGTCGTAAGTCAATATTAAAACTACAAATATCATCAATATTTAAATTTTCAGATAAAAACTTTCTAAATGTCTCTGATTTAGATTTATTTACACCGTGGCACGACATCAAATAGATAAAAAACACATTGTTTAACGAATTGTCAGTATATAACCCTATAGGGAGATTTGATTCATTAGCTTGAAGTGGCTCTTCTGGGAATCTAAAGTATGAATCGAGATCATCTTGATAAGCACGCGGGACAGAAAATAAACCTTCATTTTGCTTATAAGTCTTCTTTACATATTTTGATAATGCTTGCCACACATCATCATTTTCAGCATCCTGCTCCTCCATCACTTTGTCATATCGAGGTTTGTATTCTCGGTAGAAAACACCTTGTTTTCTAATCACATCAAAATACTGTAGTTCCGTTTTAGCAAAAACAGAGCTAAGCCCTTGGTTATGACCAGATGAGTATGCAACTACATTTTTAGGTAAAAAATAATGGTGATCTAGCTCAACTAAATTTAAACCTACCATCGCTTGAAGACGATTTTTTTGCCTATTACCAAACGATAAAAAGTCTATGTATTCATTATTATCATAACAATACAGTTTCAGTTCAGAGGCGTTAGATACAAGCTTGACCAAGATAGTCCGACCTTCAAATATGATTTGGTAATCTAAAATGAAATCGTAATCTAAATCTTCCTTACATTTATATTGAGGATTAAAATACCTATCTGCATAGCCGAATATATCAGCAATTAATTCGATAAAATTTGACTTGCCAGAACCATTTAAGCCCACTAAACATAGCGGCGAGTAACTGCCTTCACTTTCTTTAAAGTGATAAATAAATGGCGATTCCAAAGTGCCTTTTATCGACTTATAATGACCAACCAGCTGTATCCTGCTTAGTCTCATTTTTTCTTACCCTTGTTTTTAAGGTTATCTGCTTTTATCTTTTTTAATAATTTATCAGCAGATTCATCATTGGGATCTTGAGGAACAAGCTCTCCGCGAAATGCTTTAGCTATGATGGATTGAGTTAATCTATCCATTCGAGCCTTTGATTCTAAGTATTGTTTTTCCACTTTATCTGCTTTGGCAAAAAGAGCTTGTACCCTATTTACTATTTCAGACTGCTCATCAAAACAAGGTAACGGTGTTACGAATCTTTTTACATCAGCTAAATTAATCCCTTTTTGCGCAACGCCTCTAACTTTTTCAGTCAACGCACTGTATCCACCAGGTGATTGCAATAAAAGAGCAATATAATTAGGGTTAATTAACTCTCTGACCGGGATCATTGCGACTTCTCGACTGATGTTAGCTTTGAGAGCGACCAAATCATCAGAAACTACAGCGGCATGCCCTACGGTCCCACGAATAGCAAGTAATACTTCCCCTCCCTTCAATCGAGTTCTTATATATTTGACTTCAATCTCAGGGCTTACTTTTTTTAAATTATCGACTAAAATCCTTAGAGGTTTTACATCTCCGCATCGAATAGTTGGAATTCCAACTTCTTGGGCATCACCGGTCTGAACTATACCATAAGGTATACCTCGTTCAGGGTAAACAAGGGCTTCCAAAGGGTATGCTTTCCATCTAGACCAGTTCGCATCTCCGAATAGTTTCTTCGCTAAATTAAGCTCTTCATCATTTGTTTTTTTTATCAGACTTAGTTTTTTCTGCTTACTAATCTCGTTATCTAATTGAGAATAATAATGTTCTGAATCTCCAAACCAGTCCTTAGTCAATTCACCAGATGTAGCGGCGGAGAGGACGGATTGGCGGAAGCGTTTTAGTATGGCTGGGATTTTGTCGAGGCGCGCTTGGGCGCGGTCGACTTTGGCCAGAATAGAATCCAGTTTATCGGCTATACGTTTTTGTTCGTTTAGTGGAGCAAGCGGGATCTTCGTCTCGAGAACTTTTGTTTTACTAAGTTCAACTTGATTTGTAGTTCCAGTAGATAAAGATTCAATATCAAACTGAATCTTTGGTGATCTGATCCAGTAGAATAAGTAGCGAGGCTCAGCCGCATTATTCACTCTTAAAATAGTGACATGGCTATCGACCACTTTTGCTTTAGCAGCTTCAATTTCATTTAATAAACAAGCCCTACCAATAGTGCCAGTGCCTGTGGAGTTCCAGAGGATATCTCCCGGTTTTATAAATCGTTCTTCTGTATAAGAACCCCAAGTATCTGGATTTACATATTTAAGGTGCTCTTCTTGAATTCCAAACCAGCGAATTGCTTTCTGGTTTATGACCGGAAACGAGTTCAAAACATCAGAATATTTTGGCCCTTTTCCTCTTTGCACGTAACTTGTAATTTCTGAGATGCTGGTCTCAACCCACCCCTTCGGCAACTCGCTCACAGCATCACCTCATCCGTTTCTTCAGCAGCACCCAGCTCTACCAAAATAGCTTTCAGCTCCAGCATGGCTCCGGCCATTTCTTCCAAAGCTTGGTTAATTAACACATCAGGCTCTGGCAGATTTGCACTATCTTCAGTACTGTCGTCACGGATCCAGGCTAAATCGAGCGAGTCATCTTTTTTGGCAATTTCTTCGCGGCTAAAGCATCTTAGGCGGCAGGTTGCAGGGTCACCGCCATTGTTTGTGTATTGTTCGATAAAAGCGTGGCGAGCGGCTTTATCCACTGTGGTTAAGTCGCTGCCAACAGCTTGATAAAACTCATCAAAATGCGCTTTGGTTAAAACCGTGCGTTTACCAAACTGCGGCATATTCGAGCGTAGGTCATAGACCCAGACATTTTTAGTCTGGCCTTTGTCTTGTTTGGGGTCTGTGGGTTTGGAGAAAAACAGTACGTTGGTTTTAACACCTGCCGCATAAAAAATACCAGTAGGTAAACGCAAAATGGTGTGCAGGTTACACTTTTCCATTAAATCTTTACGAATGGTTTGGCCGGTTGAGCCTTCGAACAACACATTGTCTGGCAATACCACTGCAGCACGGCCACCAGGCTTTAACATACGCAAATACATTAAATGCAAAAAGGCCAACTGCTTATTACTGGTGTAAGTGATTAAGTCATCACGGGTTGGAATGCCGCCGCCTTGCTTGGTGCCAAAAGGCGGGTTTGCCAGTATCAAACTGGCTGGTGGAAGCGCTTTACCTTCGTTTGATAGGGTATCACCGTATAAAATACCTGAGTTTTCATCATCAACCGCGAGGTCGTGCAGCATAAGGTTCATCATGGCTAGGCGGCGAGTATCTGGTACTAACTCCATGCCAAAAAAGGTTTCATGCTGATATTTGTCGTAGGCGGTTGGATCCAGTGACGGAATGTCATTATGTTCTGCTATGTAGTGGTGAGCTGCAATTAAAAAGCCGCCAGTGCCCGCCGTTGGATCCACAATCACATCGTCCAAACTTGGCTTCATCAATTCGACCATAACATTGATCAATACTCGTGGAGTGAAGTACTGTCCTGCACCTGATTTTTTCTCACCGGCGTTGATTTCTAATAAGCCTTCGTACATATCACCTAAACCTTCGGTTTTAGCGCTGTACCAATCTAGCTTATCAATTTCACTGACTAATTTACTTAAAGTGGCTGGTTTACGAATGACTGTGCTGGCGTTGGCATAAATAGCATTGGTGATTTGAGAGCCATGTGAGCCTAAATGAATGAGTAACTTTTTATACTCTTCTAGGCGAGTGGCTGCGTCATAACGCTCCAAGTCGGCCCAACGGTAACCAGTAGGAATATTTTTTTCTTCTCTACCTGTCTCCTCTACCATTTTAAGAAAGACCAAATAGGTCAGCTCATTGATGTATTCATGGTAGGTGACGCCATCATCACGGAGTAAGTTACACAGGTTCCATAGTTTGGCGACCAGATCTTGAGTGCTCATGTTATTACCTAAATTTCGCTCATTTTTGATGAACTACAGATGAAAATATTATGCAGACTTACTGATATCGTTTTGCCATAAGGCTTTATTGAACATCAGTAGTACATTCGCTATGGGTTGCTCAAAGAGCTTATTGGCCCGTTTTACCCCGCCTTGATGTTGAAAAATACCTTGTTCTAATGCGTCTTCATCGACAATGGTTGTTGCTTTCATTTGCTTTGCAATAGTGTTTAACCATTGAATTTGCGGTGTTTTCCATTGTTGACTTGCAAGGATGCGATTTAATGCGTTATCAACTCGCTGCTCAAATGGGATCAATGCTTCACCAATAGCGGCTTGACGGATAAAACCAATGATACGAGCGGCAATATCTTCTTTTTTAACCTCATGCCATGCGACCTGCAGATCTTGTTCTCTAAACTTATTTTGTTCAAGCACTAATGCCAGTTCTTTTAAGCTTTGTCGGGTTAATTCCCAAGGAGCTTGAATGACTGTTTGAATTGCGAGCAAGCGGTTACTGTTCGCATTCACAAAGTCATTAAAAGAACGTAAATAGTCCTCAGGTTTTTGGCCGTCACCGTAACCTGTGGTGATATGGGTGACTTGGTCATCATGCTCAGAGATATACAGCGGGTCGCTTCCTGAGCCACCTTTGACTTTTTCATCCAGCAACTCACCTAAGCCTGGATGATGAATAAACCATTCTGCTAATTGCTCTGCTGACATGGTTTTAAGCTCTTTGATAAATTGTGCAGGTGGTTGCCCTGCAATGGTTTCAAATTTTTCTTGCTGCTCAGGACTTAAGTGCCGTCTTTTTACTTGTAACTTGGCGATAAATTGGTTTTTGGCTAGTTTCTGTAACTCTTCGTTATTGCTGTTGGCCATTTCACCCGTTAGATCAGTAAAACTAATGTCGACATTAGTCACTACAGGCTTCATGGTATTGACGTTTTCGAGTTGTTTATAAATATCGACGGCATCGTAAATCCGAAATGGACCTTTGCTAATTTCTGGGCATAGGCGCGTGGCCCTACCTAACATCTGCTCGAAGAGGATCCTGCTGTTTACCCGACGTAAAAATACCAGATTACATATTTTGGGCACGTCAATGCCGGTGGTAAGTAGATCAACCGTCACTGCTATATTGGGTAAACGGTCATTTTTAAATAAACGGATTTTTTCCAGCGGTTTGTCGGATGCGCCAGTAATTTTTTGAATGGCGTCGTCTTCCACTTCACCGTGGTAGTCTTCACAGGCTTGTTTAAAGGCTTCAACGACTTCATCGGCATGCTTATCAGTGACACAAAAAACCAATGTTTTAGCATCTGAGTAAGGATTAATCGCATCACTTTCAATTAGCCATTTCGTCACGACTTCGGTGAAGTTTGGTGCCATAACCTTACGGTTAAATTCCGAAACATCAAAATCTAGCTCATCTGGGGTGTTATAAATTTTGATATCGTTATTTACGACATCGTATACCTTCACTTCTTCATTCACTTCATAGTGAATCCCCTGTTCGGCGAGCTTAGTATGGATGCGTACAGGCGGCAGATGATCATTTAAATGTCCATCAAGTACTGCATCGGTATAGCTATAGCTGAATACTGGTTCACTAAAAATATCAACCGTATGTAACGCAGGAGTTGCCGTTAGACCAATTTTAAAAGCGTCGAAATAATCAATTACCGAGCGGTATTTTGATTGGTAGTCTTTTTGGTCACGGAACACTATTTCGGTATCACTAAGCTCTCGGTCGAGTAAATAACCACGGTGGCATTCATCGACCACAATACAATCGTATTGGCCAACACCAGGTTTTGTATCGTTATCTGAGGGATATAAAATGCGCTGGACCAAACCTTGTACTGTGGCGATATGAACTTTGGTACTGTCTTCGGGCTTGATGTCTTTTAGTCCCATCAAATCAAAAGTATCGGCAAAAGTTTGCAGATGCTCTAATCGCACTTCTTTGAAATCATTGGTAGCTTGTTCACCAAGTGCTGAGCGATCAACCAAAAACAAGATCCGCCTAAACCGCTCAGATTTGAGCAATCGATAAACCAACGCTATACAGGTTTTGGTTTTACCTGTACCGGTTGCCATTGCAACCAGCGCACGATCTTTGCCGTCTTTAATACTTTGCTCGACCGCTTTAATAGCGTTTATTTGGTAGTCTCGTAGCTTTAAGTCGTAATCAAAGGCCATCGCATCAAGCTTTTGCTCTGCTTGCTCTGGCGTTTGTTTTAAAAGCAATTTGATTTCGGTTGGTGAATACCAACCTTTGAGTGCTTTACGTCGGTTGCTATTATCGCGAACATCTAAAAACCAGATACCACTCTCTTGTTCTAGCTGCTTAAGGTATGGACGACCATTCGTCGCAAACGTTAGTGGTACTTTGAAGTCTCTCCAACAAGTTTCTATTGTGAACGCATTCTTTGTTTCGAGTCCTTTTGCATAACGTTTGGCTTGGTCAATTGAGCTATAAACGTTTTTAGCTGTTTTTTTAGCTTCAACGACTGCAACGGGAGTCAATCCCATAAACAAGACATAATCCGCCGGACCAGAGCTGGTGGGCCATTCAGCAATAGCTCTGTTTTCATTCTCGACAGGCCGTGCGCCTTTAGAGAACTTTAAGTTTGTAGTGTCAGCTTTCCAACCAGCTTCATTTAACTGTTTATCTATAATGATGCGGGTTTCGGCTTCATCTAAATAAAAAGGTAGTTTTTCGACACGCTTAATTTCTTGTTGTTGCGCCTGGTGATCTTTAGCTTGGAAGGCGGTATACAGCTCAAGATTGGTGGCAGCCATCTGGGCTTTGTATTCATTGAGTTTCGCTTCTTGCTCTGTGGCAATTTGCTCCCAGATTTTACTTTCGGCTTGCATTTGCTCTGCACGTTTAAGCTCGGCTTGCATCTTTTCTTGTTCAAGTCGCTTGAGCGATTCTGCAACCGCAAGACGTTCGGAAGTGCGTTGCTGTTGACGTTCTAGCTCGAGCATTTTTTCTTCGAGAATCCGAACGTCATCTGAAGGGTCTTTAGGTTTTACAAACGGTATAGGCTTAAAGCCTTTCGCCGCATCGCCACCATAAAGCTGGTGATACCAAATACTTAAAGCGTGACCTATTTGCAAAGACTGTAAGGCATCACGGTGACTATTTGAGGTGATATCGTGATTAGCGGCATTGCCGAGTTTTCTTATCGTATGAAAGGCATCTTTGATACGCTGTTCGAGCTTAAGAGAGTAATCAAGGCTACGAAGTAAATCGACTTGGTTTATTCCCTGACCACAAGCCACACCAACGCGAGCTGCAATGTTTTTTGCTAGCTCCTCACCCAATTGGCGCATCTTTAAAAGCGTGGTGTTAGGGTCCGGTATAAAGCACCATTCAGCTGTTTGTGCAAGACGCAATAACAATTCATCGTGATGCTTAAGGAAATCGAAGTTACTAATATTGCTTCCCATCAATAGCGCCTTCTACAGATTACTTACATGAACCGTCCATTTGTACAAGATAACAATGTTTGGGATCGTAGGCTATAAAATCCAATTCTGTTATGGAGTTATGTTTTGAAATTGAGATGTACAGATAAACTCTGATGTCGATAATGTGGGATTTATTCGTTAATAAAATTAATGTCGCCAAAATGCAGGAAGCCTTTATGAGGTTCATTTTATAAAGTTAGTTTCGAAGGTTGTTCGGTAGTAAAAATCAAAACGCTAGCAACTTTTACTCATCTATCGAAACTAAGGAAATGATCATGACAAAGAGCAACAGTGGTTCAAATGGTAATGCTGGTGGTAAAAGCAGTAACGGACGAGGTCCATCTAGCCATCCAGGACCTGGCGGTAACTGGCCTAGTACTACACCTGGAGCATCAGGCGGCGGAAGAGGTAATGCAGTGCCCAAAAGCAAGTAATTAGTTAGCCACTATTAAGGCAGTATCTAGATGATACTGCCTTACCTATAACATCGTCATAAACATGGACAAATGATGAAACCACAGTACCCAACCCTTGGTGATATAGCAAAAGCCTTATTTGAACACACCGGAATATTGCCACAAAAGAATGACTGTTCAAGTATTATGAGCGACGAAACGATGAAAAAGTCGATTCAAACTCAGCTAAGGCGGCTAGCTAAGGAAGATGGAGAATTAACGGCTAATTTTATGGCGTTAGTTGAGCTTCTTGCTTTTTCTATCTTAGAGGCAACTGGTAGCTTGAAGGTAATGTATGCATTTACTAATACGATAGACGATACACTTTTTCAATATAAGGACTTCTTGAGAGGAGACAGTACTTTCCTGTCGAAGTCTGACTCGATTCAGTGGTTGCTGAAAAATAGATTGGTTGATCGGATGATTCTTTCTTATCAAAAAAATATTTTAAAACATAACGTTGCTACAGAATTGAATATTTCGCCTTCTGATAAGTATTGGTGGCTACCTGATGTGCAAGGTAAATCCATAACTTGGCCAATATCAACAGTATTTAATTGGATGTATGACGTCACCAAGACCAATCAAACTCGCTTTCATTTTCCCGATTATGGCTTCACTGACAATTATCGATTGTCACAAAACCTTGAAAATGCATCACGATGGTCAACAGCTAAAAATCTTCCTAGCTGGGCTAACTTGCTTCAGAATCTTAGCGATTCACTGTCTGCGATGGAACAAACGAAATCGATTGCTCATAAAAGAAGTATTGATACCAAAACTAGAAACTGCTTTAGAATTATCTTATTTTTAGCAAGATTTTCAACCTCAATATTTGTCGAGCTTGAAAAGCAGTATGGAGTTGAGTTTGTTTCTGATTTAGTTAATAAATTGAAAAAGCAAGACTACAGACTAAACAGGATCCACAGTAATTTTAAGAATATCGTTAAGGAGGAATTAAGCTTTCATGATGTTATTGACCCAATGTCAATTGATCGTAGGTGGTTTGATGAAACTCAAGCATTTTGGGAACTAAAAGCTTTAGATATTGAACATAACACCAGCTATATTTGCTCAACACTTACAGTAGAAAGTTTAAATACTTTCAGTTTTAATGATCTCAAGTCTTGCCTAACATACCTAGACGCATTTGCCTTATCGCCTTTGATAGCTCAAGCCAAAAGCGATGTAAGATCCCTAGCGCCACAGATGTATTTTGAACTTTTATCTAAGGGGTTGGCTCTCCGTAAAAACTCTGAGTTGTCTAAAGATCTGATTTCACAATTTATTAATGAAATCAAAGTAGCAGGACTAGACGGTAGTTTTTTATGGCTAACTAATTGGATATGGGGTACTTATCATTATCGTCGAGCAGAGGACAACTTAGCATTTCCTTTTTATCTAGATGCTTTTGAAAATGGAAAGTACTCAGCTGGACATAATCAGTACTTGTTGGTTAATCAGTTTGTTGAATGCTGTGCGAAAAACAATAAATGGCGAGACTTTAAAAGGGGAATTGGTTGGGCAGACTATCTAGGAATAAAAGTGCGTTGGTATAGAGGTTTCGATAAATCAGAAAACCCTATTAAAAGTGCATTTGAAATGCTTAAAATTGGACGCTATGCAGTACTTTGACGGGTAATTAAATATAGTAAAGAATGTAGATAGGCTACATAGCAAGGGCCTTTACATGGTTAGCTTTACTAATAAGGGTTTTAGATGGATCTCGACTGCATTCCCACGATTGAATCACTGCTGGAGCAAAACGCCATCTGCTTTACTGGGCGTCCAGATTTAATTGACCGTTATCTGGTTTTAATGGATTTAATAATACCAATAGAAACAATGGCACTGCTTGATGAGATAGGCAGCCCTTTCAAATCTTTTGAGTGGAATTCGTATCACATTTACGGCTCTGAAACGAAGAACAGCAAACCCCCTACACTCGATTGCCATGACCTTTCTCTAAATGAGTCGATTACGTTACCTAATAGACCACTTTATACCGTTCATCTTGATGCGGATTTCACCGTAACAGCACATGTCCGGTGTAATAATGGTTATTTTGATAAGCTAATCCACAAAAAAATTGGCGTGAACACTAAAAGGTTAACGCACAGTCTAAAAGCGGTAACGCGGGCAATAGACCAGTCACCAGCATTCTTTATCTGCACTAAGTGCAATAAATTAATTGATGCCAATTTTAAGTCTCAAGATGGAACGGCCACATGTGCCTACAGCGTTTGCGGCAGGTTTGTGGAACAACACTTTGATGTTCTATCCGATAAAGTCACAAGCTCCTTATATAATAAAGATATAAGTGTCGATATATTTGACGATTACATAGCTATCTCAATTGGTTTAATCACTTGGCCGCATCCGCATGAACCGAGCTTTGAATGGGTTATTCAACGGAAAATGGCTCTTAGTTCTACACCGCGACAGGTTAAGTCTGCAGCAAAAGCTATCCACGATAGTAAGATTGCCCGTGGAAAGTGCAAGCACTGTAATGAGTCTATGAATGCAGGGCATATGTTCGATGATGATACCTGCCAAAGTTGTGCGACGGGCGTGTATGGAGTTGTTTATTGATTTTGGTGTCTAGATGGAGTCAAGTGCCTGGTATTGGGGAGGATCACCAGTTAACGTGAGATGAATGACAAACCAAGCATGATTTTGACCGTGTGTAACTATGTGTGTATTAAATAGCAAAAAAGCCTGAATTTCTTCAGGCTTTTTCTTTTTAATACAACAGTTTAATCATTTCGGATTAGTTCATGCCGTATTTTTTCAATTTTTTACGCAGAGTACCACGGTTGATACCTAGCATGTTTGCTGCGCGGGTTTGGTTGCCACGAGTGTGTTGCATGATGATGTCAAGCAGAGGCGCTTCAACTTCGCTTAGCACCATTTCATAAACTTCTTGTGCTTCCTGACCGTCCAACTGTGCGAAGAAGTTAGTTACGGCACGCTTGACGGCGTCACGTAATAACTGGGGCTTGATAGTGCCGTTTGCTGTTTCGATTTTGCCAACGGTAAGCTGGTGAACTTCTGTGTTAGTTGTCTGATCAAACATTCTATTCTGCTCTTTATTAATTCTGTACTAATTCATCAAAATAACATTCCACGAGGGAATACTGTTCTGCAGTGGTTTCCAGCCGATTAAAGTCAGCCCTAAATTGGCGCTGAGCTTCTTGGTCTAGGTACCATCCCATATGTTTTCTGGCGAAGCGGATACCCTTGTATTCACCATATAAGTCATACAGTTTGGTGAGGTGTTCCAGCATCACTTGACGCTGTTCGGCAACCTCAATGGGCGCTAGCTTATTACCCGTTTCCAAGTAGTGCTGGATTTCTCTGAAAATCCAAGGCCGTCCTTGAGCACCCCGTCCTATCATCAAGGCATCGGCACCGGTGTATTCCAGCACAAAGCGGGCTTTCTCCGGACTGTCGATGTCCCCATTGGCGACAACAGGAATCGAGACATTCTGTTTGATTGCTTTGATCGTGTCGTACTCGGCGTTGCCTCTGTACATACATTGTCTCGTGCGGCCGTGAACGGCGAGCGAGGCTATGCCACAATCCTCTGCAATCTGGGCGATTTGAACACCATTCTTGTGCTCTGGCTCCCAGCCGGTGCGAATCTTTAACGTGACAGGCACGTTCACTGCGGCGACCACGGCTTGTAAAATCTCTTTTACCAGCGGTGGATTTTGCATTAGCGCCGAGCCTGCCAGCTTTTTATTCACTTTTTTCGCCGGGCAACCCATGTTGATATCAATGATGTGAGCACCTTGTTCGACATTGAACAAAGCGGCTTGCGCCATTAAATCAGGATCAGCCCCTGCAATTTGCACTGAGCGGATGCCTTCCTCGCCAGAATGCGTCATGCGCTGGCGGCTTTTATCTGTATCCCAAACCTCGGGATTGGATGAAAGCATCTCGGAAACCGCTAAGGCTGCGCCATAACGAAGACAAAGATTGCGGAAGGCTTGATCGGTGACACCTGCCATTGGTGCCACGATCAGCTGATTGTTCAGTTGATAGGGTCCAATCTGCATTTTATGTTTCACCTTAGCTCTTCAAAGGGGCGCTATAGTAGCCCTTTTTGTTGGCCGTGAAAAGGTCAATAAATGACCTAGAGGTAATTTTTTTTCTTGACTTTTAATTGACGAGAAGTCAGAGGCTAAATTGTTGGAAGCCAGCAGTGGCGCATGTTGCGCCACCCTTTAGCGCTATTTACGCTTACCTGTCAAGCGGCTCCAATCTTCTTTGTGAGCCGCTGCGTCCATATCGAACCATTGGCTATAAAAGTCAGAGATTTCTTGGGCTTGTTCTTTGAGGAGACCGGAAAGGGCAAGTTTGCCACCGGTTTTTACGCGTTCTGCGATCAAAGGCGCTAAATCACGCAGTGGGCCAGCAAGAATATTGGCGACCAGTACGTCGGCTTTGAGATCGGCGGGTTGGTCTTCTGGTAAGTACAACGCCAGCTTGTCAGCGACATCATTGCGCTCGGCGTTGGCACGCGAGGCGTCGATGGCTTGATAGTCGATATCGATACCTGTGACTTTTTTCGCACCCAGTTTCAGTGCGGCTACGGCTAAGATGCCCGAACCACAGCCAAAATCGATCACTTCTTCATCGCTTAAATCTAAGCTGTCTAGCCACTCTAAACACAGTGCTGTCGTGGGATGAGTGCCAGTACCGAAGGCAAGACCCGGATCTAAGATCACATTAACTGCGGTTGGATCTGGGATTTCGCGCCAGCTTGGGCAGATCCATAAACGTGTGCCGAATTGGATTGGGTGGAAGTTATCCATCCATTCGCGTACCCAGTCTTTATCTTCAATTTGTTCGACTTTATGGCTGAAGTTCTCACCGAGGAAAGGCAAGGTTTTCAGCATGGCGATGGTCGGTGTCAGATCGGTTTCTGCATCGAATAAGGCCACTACCACGGTATCGCGCCACAGTGGGGTTTCGCCCAATTTAGGTTCAAAAATAGGGGTATCTTTACCGTCTTCGAAGGTGATAGAGACTGAACCTTCTTCCATGAGCAAGTCGCTGATGGTTTCAGCGTCATCGCTATTGGTGTTTATACGGAGTTGGATCCAAGGCATGGGGGCATCCTGTGACTGAGTGTTCATAAACTAAGGGTTCAAAATATCGCGGTATTGTATACCCAAACTATCCCAAAATGCAGGATGTAGCGGGAATTTAAAGCGCTTTAGGTAAGGTCGTTTGGTTATCACTAGGGTTTAGGTTCGACGACTGGCTATCCTGGTATTGCGCTTTTGTCTATACAGACAAGGTGTTAGCTGGCGGGTATGGATTGGTGTTAAAAAACGAATTGTTAGTTTTATTATTTGGTATAACACTATGAAAAATATTGGTTAATTGGTTTTACCTTTGTTTGGTTTTGATACGTTTTTTGTGATCGTCTTCTAAGAGTTTAACTCCGTCAGGTGAGTTGGCTCACGCTTTAAATCTGTGACACTGAAGCCTGATTTGAGTTGCTGCTATGGTGTAGTTTGCCAAGAGGTGCCAACGATAAACGACATAGGTTAATTCAAGATGACAAGCATAACTCGAGTTCACAATAGGGTGAGTACACCGCTAGGTCATCCTTGGTCGGCTAAGGCTGATAGGCTGCAGAGTGCGACAGGGATTATGCTTGGCAGCTTTTTACTATTACACATGCATTTTGAATCGAGTATTTTGCTGGGTAAAGAGGCTTTTTATCGGGTCGTTCAGTTGCTTGAAGGTGGAATGTTTAGTAGTACTGGCCACGGGTTTCCGATGGTCACTAAAGTGTTTTCAGTGTTTATGTTATTGGTCGTGATAGTACATGCCGCGGTGGCGCTACGGCGTTTTCCGGCGCAGCTAGGGCAATGGCGAGCCCTGCGTTCGCACATGGGGAATATCAAGCATAAGGATACCCATGCGTGGTTTTGGCAACTGATCACTGGCTTTATCTTATTTTTCCTCGTTCCAGTTCATCTCTTCACTATGATTTTGAATCCCGAAATTGGCCCGCATTTATCGGCTGAGCGGGTTTATCACGATAATGCTTGGTTGCTGTATGCGCTGTTACTTCCCGCTGTAGTGGTACACGCCATGATTGGTCTCTATCGCGTGGCGGTAAAGTGGGGCTTAACCACTCAGCGCTCAGGCCTGCGAAAACTTGCTAAGGTGCTGATTATTTACTTGCTATGTCTTGGTACTGCGAGCCTTGTTTCATATCTATTTATCGGTAGCGAGCTCGATATTCCTGTGCAGCCCTTCGTACCTGAGTAGGCTTTAAGCCAGCAGCAGGATTTTGTTTCACTGCTATTATTAAGCATTAGGTTAATTATTCAGCACTCAATTGATCTGGCTCACGTTTTCGTGTGGATGTGTGAGCGATATTAGTTTGCGATAAGACTTAATGAGATTGGCTCGATAAGGTCAACGGCGTGAGGCGATAGGATGGCGATCAAATTAAATATTAAAAAATGGAGTGCTTGGCTGGATTTAAGCCAGAGTTTGTCAGGGGTAATACTCGCAGTCTTTTTGTGGACCCACTTAGTGTTAGTGTCATCGATTTTATTGGGTGCGGATGCCATGAGTTGGGTTGCTCGCACTATGGAGCTGAGTGTTCTGTCCGCTGATGGACACGGTTATCCTTGGGTAGTGACTTGTATTGCCATTGGTATTGCCATTTTGGCGTTAGTGCACGTGTTAGTGGCATTGCAAAAATTACCCATGAGTCTGCGTCAGCAAAGGGCTCTACGCCAACAAATGCAAGTGATCAACCACAGCGATACTCGCTTGTGGCGCTGGCAAGCCATTACCGGTGTAGTGATTCTACTGCTGTTGCCTGTGCATTTGTGGCTTATTGGCTCGGCTCCCGAAACCATTGGCCCTCAGGGAAGCGCCGATCGTATTTGGAATCAAGGTGTCTGGATGGTGTATCTGCCTTTACTGCTCACTGTGGAGTTACATGCAGCAATTGGCATTTACCGTGTGGCTTTGAAATGGGGCGCGGCGCGGGATCTCAACAACCGCAGTCGATTACGTAAGATCAAGACCATAGTGAGCGTGCTATTTGTCACTGTTGGTGTTGCCTCACTTCTGGCATTTTTACCCTACGCGAGTTAATTCCGCTTTTAATCAATGATTAAGTTAATCAGTGAATAGAATGTCGAACATAAAAAAAACAGCACAAAACAATAGACCCCATTAAGGAGCAGGCGTGAAACTGATTTATACCGATTCATTGGTGGTAGGAGCTGGGCTCGCGGGCTTAAGGGTCGCTATCGCTTCGAAAGAGCGTGGGCTTGACACTTTAGTTTTGTCACTCATTCCTGCAAAACGTTCCCACTCTGCTGCCGCTCAAGGGGGTATGCAGGCGAGTTTAGGCAATGCCGTTAAGGGAATGGGCGATGATGAGGATGTGCATTTTCAAGATACGGTAAAAGGTTCCGACTGGGGCTGCGATCAAGATGTCGCACGGATGTTTGCCCATTGTGCACCTAAGGCAGTACGTGAGCTGGCCAATTGGGGCGTTCCTTGGTCTCGGGTGACTGCTGGCCCAAGAGAAGTGATAGTCAATGCGCAAAAAGTCACGCTACATGAGGCGCAGGAAGCCCATGGATTGATTAATGCGCGGGACTTTGGCGGCACTAAAAAATGGCGCACTTGTTATACCGCCGATGGTACAGGTCATTCGCTGTTATACGCTATGGATAACAAAGCGATTTCCATGGATATTCCCGTCCATGAACGTATCGAAGCCTTGGCACTTATTCACGATGGTAAGCGTTGTCATGGCGTGATTGCTCGTTGTTTGATTACGGGTGAACTTAGAGCCTTTGTGGCTAAGTCCACTACGATAGCCACTGGTGGTTATGGCCGAATTTATGAAGTGTCGACCAATGCGATCATCTGCGAAGGTATTGGCCAAGCGTTGGCATTGGAAACGGGCGTGGCAAGGCTTGGCAATATGGAGGCGGTACAATTCCATCCCACTGCCATTGTTCCCGTGGGCATTTTAACAACGGAAGGGTGCCGTGGTGATGGCGGCTTATTGCGCGATAAAGACGGTTATCGCTTTATGCCTGACTATGAGCCCGATAAAAAGGAGTTGGCATCGCGGGATGTCGTATCGCGTCGCATGACCGAACATATACGTAAAGGTAAGGGCGTCGATAGCCCTTATGGCCCGCATTTGTGGCTAGATATAACCCTTTTAGGTCGCAAGCATATTGAAACGAATCTTAGGGAAGTGCAGGAAATTTGTGAGAATTTCCTTGGCATCGATCCCGCTAAAGATTGGATCCCTGTACGCCCAACTCAGCATTATTCTATGGGCGGTATTCGGACTAATGCCACAGGTGAAAGTCCGCAGCTTAAAGGCTTATTTAGCGTAGGAGAGGCGGCTTGTTGGGACATGCACGGCTTTAACCGTTTAGGCGGTAATTCGTTGGCCGAAACCGTGGTTGGCGGCATGATTATTGGTAAATATGTCGCCGATTTTTGTGAGAACAATAGCCTTGAGATCGACACTCAGCTTGCAGAACGGTTTATGCAGCAGGTGCAGAGTGAAATCGATGTGCTGGTCGAGGGTGATGGTCACGAAAGCGCCTTTGAACTCAAGCGCGAAATGCAGCGCATCATGATGGATTATGTGGGGATTTTCCGTAATGGCCCCGAGCTTGAAAAAGCGGTTGCCGAGCTAAAAGTGTTGCTCGAGCGTTCGCGTAAACTCGGACTTAAGTGTAAAAAGCGTCACGCCAATCCTGAGTTAGTTGAAGCCCTGCGGGTCAAGCGTATGCTAAAAGTAGCGCTGACTGTGGCCTGCGGCGCAGCGGCACGAACCGAAAGTCGTGGTGCCCATGCTCGAGAAGATTATCCACAGCGAAATGATCGAGACTGGCTAAATCGCACGTTAGCCAGTTGGCCCGATCCCGATGCGCTCGAACCTGTGCTTAATTACGAAGCGCTCGATGTGATGAAGATGGAGCTCCCGCCGGGTTATCGTGGTTATGGCATCAACAACGCCATAGTGCATCCCGATACCGAAAAACGTGAGCAACAGATTGCCGAGATTTTAGCTGAGTTAGGTGATGATGCGGACCGTTATCAACGCCAGCGGGCGCTTATGCCCTTTGAATTACCCGAAAGCTTACAACCTAATAATGAACGTTTAAGTGATACTTTAAAAAGCCCGTCCGCCAATGCGTTAGGAGAAAAATCATAATGAGCCAAGGTCGTCAGTTAACCTTTAATATCTTTCGTTATGATCCGCAGGAGCCAAACGATAAGCCCAAAATGGTGCGATATCAGCTCACTGAAACGCCGGGTATGACGGTCTTTATCGCCCTCAATAAACTCAGGGAAGAACAAGATACCTCGGTGCAGTTCGACTTTGTTTGTCGTGCGGGCATTTGTGGCAGTTGCGCTATGGTGATTAACGGTTTCCCGACGTTAGCGTGTCGTACCTTAACCGCCAAATATCCTAAGGGCGAAATTACTCTAATGCCGCTGCCAGGCTTTGAGTTGATTGGCGACCTATCAGTCAATACCGGTAAGTTTATGCGGGAATTGGCTGAACGCTTAAAGCTGTGGTTACACCCTAAGGCCAATGACATCAGCGTGCATCGCCTCGAAGATCCAATGGACCCAGACGAAGCTGCGCGCCTGTATGAGCTTGAGCGCTGCGTTGAGTGCGGCGTGTGTGTTTCAGCTTGCGCGACTAAGCAAATGCGTGAAACCTTTGTCGGCGCCGTAGGTATGATGAAAATTGCCCGTTTCGAGATGGATAGCCGTGACGCTCGTACTGCCGAGGATTTTTACCATGTGATTGGTAATCAGGATGGAGTGTTTGGTTGTATGACTTTACTCGGCTGCCAAGACAACTGCCCTAAGGATTTGCCACACATGCAGCAAATCGCCTATTTACGCCGCAAAATGGCCATGACTTTGATTTAATGAGTGTTAAATGATGAAAAGCGCCAACGTGTTTGGCGCTTTTTTGTTGATTAGCAGGCGTAGCTTTTGTGAATGTCAGCTCGATTGATTATGTCTGCGGTTTGAGCGACGAATGCTTGAAAGTGCGTACTCGCCATATGTTCATCCAGTGCGGCTTGGGATTGCCAAATTTCGTACATCCAGAAGATATTTTCATCATCTAATGAGTGATGCAGTTTATATTCGATGCAGCCAGCCTCGGTATGAGTGTCTGTCACGAGTTGCTTGAGTATTTTAAATAGCGTATCGCTTTGGCCTTGATTCGCTATGATTTGGGCAAATACTGTTATTTTCATTGGTTAAAACCTTCTAAAACAATTTTACCGATCGCTTTGCCAGACTCTATCTGAGCGTGAGCTTTGATTAAGTTTTGGGCATTAATGGTGCCGTAGTGCTCACCGAACGTACTCTGTAACTCGCCTGTATCGATAAGAGCGCTTAAGCGGTTGAGTAAGTGGTGTTGCGCAATCATATCCTCGGTCTGATATAGGCTGCGGGTAAACATCAGTTCCCAGTGTAAGGATAAGCTTTTACGCTTAAGTTTCATCACATCTAATGGCCCCTTAGGATCATCGATTAATGCTAGTTTTCCTTGTGGCTTAAGCACTTGTACTATTTCATCAAAATGCTGATCGGTTTGGGTTAAGCTAATCACATGGGTCACATCAGTAATGCCAATATTGGCAAGTTCCTGTGAAAGTGGCTTGGTGTGGTCGATAACTGCATCGGCACCAAGTTTGTGCACCCAAGCGGCGGATTCAGGACGAGATGCAGTACCTATGACTTCTGCACCTGTGAGTTTTACTGCAAGCTGAGTGATGATTGAACCCACACCGCCGGCCGCACCGATAATTAAAATACGGGCGTCAGTTGCCGAACCATCTTGGGGTAAAGCTAAACGGTCGAATAAAATCTCCCATGCCGTAATCCCCGTTAAAGGTAATGCCGCGGCTTGGGTATAGGTTAAACTTTTAGGTTTATGGCCGACAATTCGTTCATCAACCAATTGATATTCTGCATAACTTCCGCTGCGACTAATATCGCCCGCGTACCACACTTCATCACCGACCTTGAAAAGGCTGACGTTTTCGCCAACTGCTTTGACGACACCGACCGCATCCCAGCCGATGATCTTATATTCGCTCGCTGGCGCCGAGCTGGATGCGCGGATTTTAGTGTCGACCGGATTGACGGAAATGGCTTTGACTTCCACCAAGAGGTCAAAACCTGTTGCCGTCGGTTCGGCTAACGTGATGTTTTCTAATGCATTGGGTGCTGTGATTGCACCTGCCGTTTGGTAACCAATGGCTTTCATGTTAATTCCCCTGGGTGTACTGGCTGGAGTCTACTTGTTTGAGTGTACTTGTATCGTGTAACCATTGTGTGGAATATTAGCCAAGAGATAAACAGGATAAAGTTTGTAATTTTTTCAAAGGATTTTTGATAATCATGCTAATTAATGATTTAGCTTTGTTCGTGCGAGTCGCTGATTGCGGCAATATATCTGCCGCAGCAGCCGAGATGGATATCTCGGCTGCTTCTGCCAGCGCTGCAATAAAACGGCTTGAGAAACAGCTCGATACTAGTTTATTTATCCGCACGACACGCAGCTTACGTTTGACTGTGCAAGGTGAACGTTATCTTATTCATTGCCGACGTGCGCTAAGCGATTTAGCGCTTGGCGAACAGGCTATCGCCAGTGATAAAGGTAAAATATCTGGCACCTTAAGCCTTTCGGTTTCTTCAGACTTTGGCCGTAATCTGTTTGTGCCTTGGCTCGATGAGTTTTTGCTCGATTTTCCTCAACTGCAAGTGCGCTTGCACCTTGGCGACAATATCAGCAGTTTTTACCACGATAAAATTGATGTCGCCGTGCGCTATGGAAAACCGCAGGATTCTAACCAAGTGGCTTTCCCTATCTGTAGTGTTGATCGTGTCTTGTGCGCCTCACCTGAATATCTCGCCAAGTTTGGTGTGCTTGATTCGTTAGAACAATTAGTTGAGCATAATTGCTTGTTTTATAAGTTAGATGATCGCACCCACGATCAATGGCTATTTAGGCGTGATGGTCAAGAATTCAAAGTGCGTGTCACGGGAAATCGTAGTGCTAATGATGCCGAGATTGCCCGCCGTTGGGCTGTGGCTGGCAAAGGGTTGGTATTTAAGTCGAGTCTAGATCTGGCCGATGACTTAATCTCAGGGCGATTAGTACGTTTGTTGCCTGAGTATAAGGGGGAACCCGTCGATTTATACTTAGTGTGCCCAGGGCGCGAACATGTCACGCCTGTCGTGCTCTTACTGCGGGAAATGCTCCGGCAGCGAACACAGGCTTTGAGTAAAAACTTGAGTAAAATATTAGCAGTGAAAAAATCTTAGATAACAAAAAAGCCGCATAATGCGGCTTTTAGTTTAGAGACTCACTGAGATTTAAGACTTAGTGCGTTTCATGGCGGTAAAGAACTCTTCGTTAGTCTTGGTCATCGCCAATTTATCGATTAAGAATTCCATTGCGCTGACTTCATCCATAGGATTGAGGATCTTACGCAGGATCCACATTTTTTGCAGTTCTTCTTGAGTCGTGAGTTTTTCTTCGCGACGCGTACCGCTGCGGTTGAAATCAATGGCTGGGAACACGCGCTTTTCTGCCGCTTTACGTGACAAATGTAGCTCTTGGTTACCTGTACCTTTAAATTCTTCGTAGATCACTTCGTCCATCTTAGAACCCGTATCAACCAAGGCTGTGGCGATAATGGTCAAGCTGCCACCGTGTTCGATGTTACGTGCCGCACCGAAGAAGCGTTTTGGACGGTGCAGGGCGTTAGCATCCACACCACCCGTTAACACTTTGCCCGATGATGGGATAACAGTGTTATAGGCACGGGCTAAACGGGTAATCGAATCGAGTAAGATAACGACGTCTTTCTTGTGCTCAACCAAACGTTTTGCTTTTTCAATCACCATTTCGGCAACTTGAACGTGGCGGCTGGCTGGCTCATCGAAGGTTGATGCGATAACTTCGCCTTTAACGAGGCGCTGCATCTCAGTTACTTCTTCTGGGCGTTCGTCGATCAGTAATACCATCAACACCACTTCTGGGTTGTTGTAGCTGATGCTTTGAGCAATACCTTGAAGTAATAGCGTTTTACCGGCTTTGGGTGGTGCAACGATTAAACCACGTTGACCTTTACCAATCGGTGAGCATAAATCCAGAATACGTGCGGTAATATCTTCAGTTGAGCCGTTGCCGCGCTCCATACGCATACGTTCTTCTGCGTGGAGTGGGGTTAAGTTTTCAAAGAGGATTTTATTACGGGAGTTTTCTGGTTTATCGAAGTTAACTTCGTTGACTTTCAATAGGGCAAAATAACGCTCGCCTTCTTTTGGTGGGCGAATTTTACCAAAAATGGTATCACCCGTTCGCATGTTGAAGCGGCGAATTTGGCTTGGTGAGACATAGATGTCATCTGGACCAGCTAAATAAGAACCGTCTGAGCTGCGTAAGAAGCCGAAACCGTCTTGGAGTATTTCTAATACCCCACCACCGAAAATGTCTTCTCCACTTTTTGCGTGGGCTTTAAGGATTGAGAAAATAATGTCCTGCTTGCGAGCGCGGGCCATATTTTCGAGCTTCATATTTTCAGCTAGCGAGACTAGGTCAGAAATCGGCGTGTCTTTTAATTCAGTTAAGTTCATTTTGGGGGTCTTGTGTTACGCGACAAAGCTTACCGCGATCAATCAGTAAGGATGTAATTCAGGATAGTGATTGACGAGCGAGAAGAGGTTATTAGAAAGAATCTGGTTATTAAAGTAGCACTAACAAAGCGGGGCGTCCAGAAATTTAGGGAAATTCCGGCACAATTAATTTATAGCTTGTGCCGGAGGTCACTCATTACGACGTCAAATTAGATTTGAGCGTCAATAAACTCTTTCAATTGCGTTTTTGAGAGTGCGCCAACTTTAGTCGCGGCTAATTCGCCGTTCTTGAATAGCAGTAAAGTTGGGATGCCACGAACGCCATATTTCGCTGGAGAAACATTGTTTTGGTCAACGTTTAATTTAGCGATAGTCAAGCGACCTGCATATTCTTCAGACACATCGTCTAAAATTGGAGCGATCATTTTACAAGGACCACACCACTCGGCCCAGAAGTCTACCAATACTGGCAAATCAGACTTTAATACGTCGTTTTCGAAGCTGTCGTCACTCAGGTATATAATTTTATCGCTCATGATGTTCTCCAGTTTGGGTGCCATTGCTGGTTTGTTAATGGCTTACCATGTATATTGGGGCTGAAAAATAGCTTTTCAAGTTACCTTTTTACAATGTGGCTATTTCAAACGATCGAGTATCTTATTGCAACCTCAACAGGTAAGCTTGCGCTATGAGCGAAACACATCTATCTACCCAAAGGTTTGCCGACCTACCTCTACATCCTGAGGTTAAACAGGCCCTTGCCGAGAACGGCTTCGAATTTTGTACGCCGATCCAGGCGTTATCACTGCCTGTATTACTCCAATCAAAAGATATCGCAGGCCAAGCACAAACGGGCACTGGTAAGACAATGGCCTTTTTGGTCGCCACGTTTAATCATTTATTATCGACTCCCATACCTGAAGGTCGACTGATTAATCAGCCCCGCGCCATCATTATGGCCCCGACTCGCGAACTGGCGATTCAGATTGCCAAAGATGCGATTTTACTCGCTAAGCACACGCACTTAAAGGTGGGTATTGTTTATGGCGGTGAAAGTTACGATGTGCAGCGTAAAGTATTAGATCAAGGTGTTGATATCTTGATTGGTACAACAGGTCGAATTATCGACTACGTTCGCCAAGGTATTATTGGCTTGAATTCAATTCAGGCTGTGGTACTTGATGAAGCCGATCGTATGTTTGATCTTGGTTTTATTAAAGATATCCGCTTCTTATTTAGACGCATGCCTGAGGCAAATCAACGTCTTAATATGTTATTTTCGGCAACCTTGTCCATGAAAGTACAAGAGCTGGCTTATGATCATATGAATGAGCCCGTTAAAGTTGAAATCGCCCCCGAAGAAAAAACCTCCAAAAACATCAAAGAAGAAATCTTCTATCCTTCCCAAGAAGAGAAGATGCGTTTGCTGTTGACCTTGATTGAAGAAGATTGGCCAGAAAAAGCCATCGTTTTCTCCAACACTAAGCATAGTTGTGAAACGCTTTGGTCTTGGCTTGAAGGTGACGGACATCGTGTGGGTTTATTAACGGGTGATGTGCCACAGAAAAAGCGTATTCGTATCCTTGAGCAATTTACCAGTGGTCAATTAGATATATTGGTTGCTACCGATGTAGCGGCTCGTGGTTTACATATTTCTGACGTTTCACACGTGTATAACTATGATTTACCAGATGATTGCGAAGACTATGTTCACCGAATCGGTCGTACGGGTCGTGCGGGTAACAAAGGCATGTCGATAAGCTTTGCCTGTGAAGAGTACGCACTGAACTTGCCGGCAATCGAAAGCTACATCAATCATTCGATTCCAGTAAGTAACTACGATAGTGAAGCTTTACTGGCCGATATTCCTACGCCAGCGAAGATCCACCGTAAACACCCTAGCGGCACTCGAAACTTGCGTGATCGTTCAGGGGCAAGCCGCCCAGGTGCTCAACGCAGTGGTGCTCGCCCTCCTCGTCATGATAGGACACGTAGACATTCGTAAATGCCAACACCCGCTTATGCCGCTATAACATTAGGCTCAAATAGTTTTAATATGCTGATCGCCAAAACGCGTGGTGGTCAGCCGCATATTATTGCGAAATATAAACGCAAGGTGAGGCTCGCCGAAGGCATAGGCAACGATGGCAAATTAAGCCCCGATGTCATGCAGCGCGGCCTCGACTGTTTGAGTATGTTTGCCCAGATGTTGGTGCAACATAAGATTGAAGCAAACCATGTTGCTGTGATTGCAACTGCAACTCTTCGCAGTATTAGCAATGCTGATGAGTTTAATCAGCGTGCATTGCCACTCTTAGGTCATCCGATCGAAATTATCTCTGGTATGCGTGAAGCAGAGCTTATCTATCAAGGTATGGTGGCGACCACTTGTGGTCAAGGCCGTCGCTTAGTTATTGATATCGGTGGGGCGAGTACAGAGTTTATCATTGGCGATGGGCATCAAGTGTTGTTCAAAACCAGTTTGCCCTTTGGTAGTGTGACTTATAATCGCCAATTTTTCAGCAGTTTGCCGCTGCAGCAGTTAGATTTCGATGATGCTAAGCAGCAAGTACTAATCGCATTAGCAGAGCATAGACAAACCCTGCGCGATTTAGGTTGGCATTGTGTTGTTGGTGCCTCTGGCGCGGTGCAATCTGTGGTTGAAGTCCTGCTTCACCGTGGCTTATCTGAGACGATAACGCTCGATGTGCTCACTCAGCTGAAGGCTGAAATTCTCGCCCAAGAAGACATTGGCTTAACGGGGATTGCTGGGCTTTGTAGCGAGCGGGCACCGACTTTTGCTGCGGGTGTCGCTATTCTATTGGCTTTGTTTGAGTTGCTGGGGATCGAGCATTTAGCCTTATCTGGCGGCGCATTACGTGAAGGTGTTTTAGTGATGTTAGCTCAGCGGATTATTGACGAAGTCAGCTAATATTTTATTATAACATGATAAAAACTAAAGGCCGCGATGCGGCCTTTATTGTTTGTACTGTGGCGATTATTTCAATAAATCGGCGAGATCTTTTTCTAAGGAAACCGTTGGACGCTCTACGATGCGGCCAACTTCTTTACCTTGTTGCAGTACAATAAAGGTTGGTATACGGGTAAAGTCGTATTTTGCAGCTAAGCCTTCGGGATCTTTTTTCGTTCTGTCGACACCAATATAGGTCACTTTAATATTGGGATTAGCGACTTCTTCCATAATACGGATAAAGCGCGGGGTTTCCCGGTGACAATCTGGGCACCAAGTACCAATGATCACTACAATTTCTGTAGGTTCAGCGATGCTTTTAAGCGGGGTGATTGCAGTGGTATCGACTTGATAGGTTTTATACCCTTCGGTAAACTCATTGAGATCTGTGACTAAATGTTGTGCTTCTACTATGCCAGTTAAAATCACTTCTTGTTTCTCCTCACTGCAGGTCGCAATTAAACCCTGTTGTTGTTCTTCAAATCCACAGCCACCATTGGCTAGTACCTGACAACTAAAAAATAAGGCGGTAGTGGCTAGGAATGCCTTAACGTTATTGTGCATGATGCGCCCTCGAAATCGAAGAGAAAGAATGAAATTCGATTCAAACATTATTCTGGATACGATTAAAGCGATTAATTGATTTGCTGCAAGCAAGATCACGCATTGCTAATATCTATACCCAAGCTACCTGAAGATACGAGTTTCAGAGCGCCTAGGGTGCTTCAATTCAAGGCGCATCAATGACAGAATGTCGGCCACCTTTTGAATTGATGCAACACGGAAGTGGAGTGCCCTAGGCGCTCCGTCCCGGCGTGTTTTAACGCACTTTATGCTGTGTTGGTTATTTTTAACTTAGCCCGCTAGGTCTGCAAATAACCGCCTTGCCTAAAGTGCGTTAAATTCCCGCTGAATCCTGCATCTTCAGGTGGTTTGGGTATGTAAGCTTAACGATCACATAATTACATGTTTTTCGGAGTTAAGGCATTGAAAAAGTTCATCCCCGAATCGTGATTCGGGGACAGAACACATTGAGAGGATAAGGTAAATTGCTTGATTACTGAGCCAGAATTTTTTCAAGAATAGGCTTATTAGCTTCTGGGAAGTCGTAATTGGTTAAGTCGGTTTTAGTGACCCAAGCGATAAGCTGACCTTCAAGGCCTTGAGCTGTGCCGTTAAATTCTGTGACTGAATGGATATCGAGTAGCACTTGTTTATCGGGATAGTCGAAACTCAACGCCATAAATGGCTGACTATCAGTGACATTGAGCGCGACTTCCTCTTTGAGTTCACGGATCAATGCCTGAGTGACTGTTTCGCCAGTCTCAACTTTACCGCCAGGAAATTCCCATTTCCCACCTTGATGTAAATGATCTGGGCGTTTTGCCAACAGAATTTCACCGGCCGAGTTAGTAATAATGCCGACAGCAACATGGATGCGTTTAGTCATAATATTTATCGATTAATGAGTGGGTAAAAGTAAGCGCATTAAAGGCTTGAGCTGAGTGATTCGTGTATAAACCCACAAATTACTCTTTAAAAAAATCGCCTTCATCGAGATCAAATTCATCAAATGCTTCTGGATCAAATTCGGCTTTGACTGGGATGACGTGTTTTTCTGACGCCCAATCGCCGAGATCGATGAGCTTACAGCGCTCGCTGCAAAAAGGTTTAAATGTAGATTGTGGCACCCACTCGACAGGGGCTTTGCAGATAGGGCAGTTAACGGTCAATGGCATAATTGTTCTCTTGGTTAACGGCGATAAAGCGGCCGCCAATACTAATGTCTTTCAGGCCATTAGTGTAAAGGCTTCATGCACAGGTAGCCAGTAAGAAATCAATTGAACGGTCGGAGTGGCGTTGTTGTTCAAACTGTACAAAATGGATAGCGAAACGGTTTTTATGGCCGCTAATCGTAGGATAACACCCGTGGGAAGCATCGACTTTAACCCTTACCAAAGCAAGTGCTTGGGCACTGTCACCTTGATAAAAGCCTGCGTGGGCAACGGCATTGTCGTAATTGGACGTGCTACGAGTCAGTTGAAGTAGTAACGTGATCGGGGTAAGCAAAGGTTCGAAATGCGCTATCCAAGAGCGATAATCGTGCTGTTTTTCTTCCCAAGGTTTAGATAGCCAATAATGCAGTTGTGGTAGGTCGAAGTTACAGCAAGCGCCTGGCATGCCGAAGCGTTGTCGTAGTGCGGAAATAAATTTGTCTTGTTTTAATTGGCTGCCGAAGCGTTCAGGCTTTTGTAACGGTTCGCGGGCTTGGGTGAGGGCATTGATATAGATATTGATTTGCTGGTGGTCGACGTGATCTAATTCTTGCCATTTGTTCAGTTGCAGCAAGTGCCGCTCAATATCTTTTAATACTTCATTGCGATAATCGCAGCGTTCAGATAATTCACAGAGGGAAAACAGCGGATAAAAACATCTATGTTGGTGGTCATTGCTTAGGTTACTTTGCAGCTGTTTATCGAGGTATTCGAGCCGCAAGTAGCTGCGAATTTTCTCGTTTAGGGGCTGTTCGTAAACTAATTCAGTCATGGGCGTTATGAGTACCAGATAGTTGTAAATAGCGTTGGTGCAATGCTAGCACCTCTCGTTTTAAGGTTGATATCTCTCCCTGATTATCAATAATGTCGTCGGCTCGGGCGAGTTTTTCGCTGCGGCTCAATTGGCTGTTAATGATGTTATTTACTTGAGATGCATCAACATTGTCCCTTTTTGTGGTGCGGCTGATTTGCAACTCAGGTGAAATATCCACCACTAAAGTCCGATTGACTAACCTATCTAACCCGTTCTCAAATAGCAAGGGCACGACCATAATTACATAGGCCGAGGTTGCTTTTTCTACCTGTGCTAGCATTTCTTGACGGATCATGGGGTGCAATAGCTGGTTTAACCATTCACGTTCTTCAGGGTGGCTAAATATCCGTTGCCGCAGTTTGGCGCGATCGAGTTCACCCTCAGGCGTTAAAATCTCAATGCCAAAATGGCTAACGATGGCCTCAAGTCCTTTTGAACCCTGAGCGACAACGTCGCGGGCAACGATATCGGCGTCGACTAAGGTAATGCCTTCTGCGGCGAATAAATTGGCAACAGTCGTTTTACCGCTACCAATCCCACCCGTTAAACCAACAATAAATTTGGACATAAAACTCTCTTAAAAGCTATGAAGTACGCTACGCTGCTAGGACGGACTTCGTCCTTACAGTCTACGGAACGGGCTTCGCCCTTACGGTAAGCGAAGCGTTCAGTGAGTGAGCTTGCGAACGTTCCGTTATCCTTAATTGAAGCCTGTTCTATAACGTACTTAAGTACCAATCCACTATAGGTTGACCCCATATTAGGGCTATCCAGCCTGCGGCAGCAATATAAGGCCCAAATGGGATGGGATTACCTTGCTTGAGGCGTTTACTGACAATCATGGCGATGCCAACCACTGCGCCAACGAGGGACGAAAGCAAAATCACCAGCGGCAGCATTTGCCAGCCGAGCCAAGCACCGAAAACGGCGAGCAGTTTAAAGTCCCCATAGCCCATGCCTTCCTTGCCAGTGAGGATCTTAAATAGCCAAAAAATGGACCATAAGCTTAAATAGCCAGCTGCCGCACCGATAATGGCATCGGTTGGACTCGCAAAGGTATGATTTAGATTGATGATCAAGCCGAGCCAAAGTAACGGTAACGTCATTTGGTCAGGCAGCAGCATCTCATCAAGATCGATACCAGTAAGGGCAATAAGTACAAATGTCAGTATGCTCGCAAAGGCAAATTGCCAGCTTGGACCAAAGTGCCACGCTAAAGTCGCAACAAGTAGCCCCGTGATTAATTCAATTATTGGGTAGCGGGCGGAAATGGGGGCGTGACAAGCGGCGCATTTTCCCTTGAGCATTAACCAGCCGAATACAGGTAAATTATGCCAAGGTTTAATCGCCGTTTTGCACTTAGGGCAAGCAGAGCCTGGCACCACAAGATTATATTTTTCGGGGAAGCTATCTATAGGTGTATTGAGTTTATCAATACCGATTTGTGTGACTATCTCTGAGTGGTATTCCAGTAAATACTGATTACATTCTTGCTGCCACTCCCGTTTCATCATCACAGGAAATCTGTGGATTACCACGTTTAAAAAACTACCAATGGTGGCGGCAAAAATAAAGCTTAGCGTAATAAAGAGCCAAGGACTCTGATCCAAAGAGTGGCCCAAAAGGGAGATAAATTCTGACATTTGATATTCTTATTTATATTTTGAGGATGAGAAATTAAACTAGCCGCTAACAACTTTACCCATCTGGAAGATAGGTAAGTACATAGCAACAATTAACCCGCCTACGACAGTGCCGATTACCACCATCATAATTGGTTCTATCAGACTTGATAAGCCATCGACGGCATCATCGACTTGCATTTCGTAGATGGTTGATACTTTATTGAGCATGTTATCTAGTGAGCCGGATTCTTCGCCTATCATCACCATCTGCACTAACATATCGGGGAAGAGCCCAGTGGTTTGCATAGCGACATTCATCTGCATTCCCGCCATGACTTCTTGACGAATTTTTAAAATGGCTTTGCGATAGACGGCATTACCCGATGCGCCAGCGGCGGATTCTAAGCCATCAATTAACGGCACACCTGCTGCAAATGTGGTCGCTAAGGTGCGGGCGAAACGAGCCATGGCACCTTTGTGTAAAATCGGTCCAATGGCGGGGATTTTAAGCACGGCTTCATCGACTCTATCTCGCACCATTTGCGAGTTTCGGTGCGCGCGTACAAACAAAAATACGCCGCCGACAATAGCGGCTAAAAAGATATACCAAGAGGATTGTAAGCCGCGGGAAATATGCAGTACCAGTTGCGTAAAGGCGGGTAGTTCTGCACCAAAGCCCTTAAAAATTTCCTCGAATTGAGGTACGACAAAGAGTAATAACAATGTCGTGACTAAAAGCGCGACTATGACGACCGCTGCTGGATAGAACATGGCTTTTTTAATTTTTGATTTGAGCGCTTCCGTTTTTTCTCTGTAGGTAGCTACGCGATCAAAAACCAAATCGAGTGAACCTGAATGCTCACCCGCGGCGACTAAGTCTACATATAGTTCGTCGAAGTAACGTCTATGGGGGCGCATAGCATCGGATAAGGGAATACCCGATTGAATTTCGGTTAAAATAGTACCCAGTAATTCCCGCATTTTAGCTTTTTCATGGCCACGGCCGAGTAGTTCAAATGTCGTTACCAAAGGAACGCCTGCCGCCAACATAGTCGCGACTTGACGGGTCATCATGGCAATATCCATAGGGGTGATATTGGCTTCACCTAATTTAAATAGTGGAGAGGACTGCTTACGAACGCTCTTAGGGTTTACTCCTTGTGATTTAAGCTGGCTACGGATTTCGGCTGCGGTTGCACCTCTAAGCTCTCCTGCCGTTTTTTTGCCGTCGCGATTTACGCCTTTCCATTCGAAGGTATAGATTTTGGGCTGGCTTTTTTGCTCGTTTTTTTTGCCGCGAGACTTTCTTACTGTTGTTGCCGTAGCCATAAATAATCTCTGTTTGGTTGTAAAAGCAGGGCGCTCTTTGCAGTGCTCTACGCTTAAAAACTGGTTACACGATTGACTTCTGCAATACTAGTTACGCCATGAATTACTTTCAATAATCCTGATTGCCGTAAATCACGCATCCCTTGCGCTTTAGCTTGGGAGGCGATTTGTAAGGAGTTACCGCCTTCCATGATAGTACGCGCTATTTCATCGGACATCTTCATCACTTCGTAAATACCAACTCGGCCTTTGTAGCCGCCGGAGCAATGCTCGCAGCCCACAGGTTTAAAGGTGGTAAAACCTTGGGTAATTTGTGCTTGGGCAAAACCTAAACGTAATAGTTCATGCTCGGGGATGATTTCAGCCTGCTTACATTCGGGGCAAAGTCGACGTGCCAAACGCTGGGCAATAATCAGGTTAACTGAGCTGGCGATGTTATAACCTGGTACACCCATATTGATTAAACGAGTCAAGGTTTCGGCGGCCGAGTTAGTATGTAGAGTGGATAATACTAAGTGACCCGTTTGTGCTGCTTTAATGGCAATTTCGGCGGTTTCAAGATCGCGAATTTCGCCCACCATCACCACATCGGGGTCTTGGCGCAGGAATGAGCGTAAAGCAGAGGCGAAAGTGAGACCGGCTTTTAAGTTAATGTGAACTTGGTTTACACCCTCAAGGTTTATTTCTACCGGATCTTCGGCGGTAGAAATATTACGCTCTTCGGTATTGAGAATATTTAATCCTGTATAGAGGGAGACTGTTTTACCTGAGCCTGTTGGGCCGGTCACTAAAATCATCCCTTGGGGTTTTGCTAACATCTCAAGATAGAGTTTTTCTTGGTCGGGCTCATAGCCGAGCTTTTCAATGCCCAATTGTGCGGAGGAAGAATCCAAGATCCGCATTACAATTTTTTCGCCCCATAAGGTCGGTAGAGTGCTTACCCGAAAGTCGATGGACTTAGTGCGGGAAAGTTTCATCTTGATTCGGCCGTCTTGTGGCACGCGGCGTTCGGCGATATCAAGTTTCGACATTACCTTTAATCGCGCCGATAAACGATTTGCAAGGCTAATAGGGGGTTCGGAAACTTCGTGGAGAATACCGTCGATGCGAAAACGAATGCGGTAGCGCTTTTCATAGGGTTCAAAGTGTAAATCCGAGGCTCCTTTACGAATGGCATCGGTTAGAATTTTATTGATATAGATAACAATAGGCGCATCATCACTACTTTCACCTGTTGACTCTTCATTGCGTCTGTCGGTATCCGTTATTTCAATATTGGCTAGAGCCGCTTCATCCATACCACCTAAATCTAGGCCACTAATATCTACTTCGAGGATTTTTTCTAGCGCTTTAGCCAATTTATCTTCTTCAACCAGAATCGCTTCGGCGTGGAGGCCGGCACTAAATTGGAAATCTTCGAGAGCGGCGATATTGGTCGGGTCGGATGTGCCTATATAGAGGCGATTACCCCGTTTAAACAGGGGTAAGCAGCGGTGTTTCTCAATCAGTTTTTTATTGAGGAAGTCCTCAGGAATGGAAGCAAGATCAAATTCATTGAGATCGAGTAATGGGGTGCCATATTCCTCATAGCAAAGCTCGGCAATAGCACGGGCTGAAACCAGTTTACTTTGTACTAAAGTGCTGACTAATGCTTGCTTATTCTGACGGGATTTTGTGATGGCATTAGCCATCTGCTCTTCATTTAGCAGACCTTTTCGGATAAACAGGGTCGATAAACCCAAATGAAGACCTGAAGTTGGCATAATTTTTAGTTACCCATAAACAAAAAAGGGTAAATTCATTGCTGTATCTACCCTTTTCTAAAAATTTAATCAAATTTAATCTTAATACCAAGTTCAGTTTAAGAAATGTTCGCGCCTTTCTTACAAAGTGCTAAGTCAGCGGGATCAGTGCTAGTGACTGTAAATTTAACTCCACCAGCTTTATCATATTCTGCTTTAAGTGCACATTTTGCTTCAGTCCAGTTTAGTTCAAATGTTCCATCTTGAGCTGGATCTGCTGCAACAGTTCCAAATTTTGTATTTTTGGATGCTTCATCTTTGATACCAGTACAACCAATACCTGTTGTGATGCAAGTTTGGACCTTAGTGGAGAACGATGTTATGCCTTTCATCGCAGCTCCACCTTGTGCAGACGTGACGTAATCTTTATACGCTGGTAATGCGATAGCAGCCAAGATACCGATAATGGCAACTACGATCATCAGTTCGATCAGAGTAAAACCCTGAGCTTTTTTATTTAATGCTGTGTTTAAATTCATGGCCTTCATTTTTCTCTCCAGCTAACTATTTAGTGACTTACTGTGGTTGAATAGAGTGTTTAACCTAACCGCTGTTTTACCCTATAAATTGTTTCGACTCGTCAAACTTTTTTACTCATTTATGCTAATAAAATCATTTATATGATCTATGTAACATTAACAGTACACCGATGATCTTGAATGACCCATGTGTAATGACTCATGCTGATTTATCCAAGCCAGCTTTACTAAATTAGCACTAAGTTAATGCTGGGTTAGCGCTTGTTTGAATAAATTATTTCGGCAACCGCACCTTAGGCTAACGTTTTCAAAAATATGCCTCTCAAAAAACGTGAACTAGGCAATTTTAAAAAGAATCCCAGTGCTGACCTTAGGTGAGGTTGACCAAACGGCCATCTCGCCTTGGTAAAAGTTAGTACAAAGTTAGGTAAAAGGAAACAAAAATTAAGTATAAAGTACTAATAAAGTGTTGTTTTTGTATAAAAGGCTAACTTATCGACATATTAGGTTATAACAACTTTTTGACAATATCTGTTTAGCTGGCGTGTGTCTCTATGTTGTCAAATTGGTGACATGAAATGGTGACGGGTTGGGGGGGCGTGAGGGTGAATGATGAGTATGGTAGTGCAGGCAGGATTTCGCATTTGGTTTGCAGGAACCCTACAAAACAAAGGCATTTCGCCTTAATATTTTATGAGTGGAATGTGCTTACGGTACTTTGCGAGAACATTCCACTACCAGCTAACATCCAGCGGTTTTAAGCTTTTAATCTGAGTGATAAATCTAAGGCGCGAACATGCTTAGTGAGTGCGCCAACTGAGATATAGTCCACCCCTGTTTTGGCGAATTCGGCTAGGGTATCTAAGGTGACATTACCAGAGACTTCGAGCTTAGCGCCGGCGCCTTTAGCTTTATATTGATTGTTCATTTCAACCGCTTCGACCATCTTAGTGATGTCGAAGTTATCTAACATTATGATATCTGTGCCAGAGTCGAGTGCTAAGGCGAGCTCTTCGAGTGACTCCACTTCGACTTCAACGGGTTTATTCGGGTACAAGCTGCGGGCGGTATCTACGGCTTGGCGAATACCGCCACAGGCCATAATGTGGTTTTCTTTAATCAAAAAAGCATCATATAAACCAATACGATGGTTTTTTCCGCCGCCGCAGGTGACGGCATATTTTTGTGCCGTGCGTAGGCCAGGAATTGTCTTGCGAGTATCCAACAAACGAGTGTGAGTCCCTGCCAGTTTATCGACATAATGTTTGGTTAAGGTAGCTACGCCAGAAAGTGTTTGGATAAAGTTCATTGCCGTGCGTTCGCCAGTGAGAATAGCGCGCGCAGGACCTGATAATTCACATAATAGCTGGTTGGGTAATACTAGATCGCCATCATCCACATGCCAATGCAGTGCGACTTCACCACCGAGTTGGTTAAAAACCTGCTCTGCCCATGCTTTACCACAAAAAACGCCTTCTTCACGGGTGATTAAAGTGGCTTCAGCGTACTTATCGGCGGGGATCAACATTGCTGTGATGTCGCCATAAGCGATGGCTTTGGTTTGATCGTTGATTTCGGTGCCACCTAAGTCTTCACTGAGGGCTGATTTTACTGATTGGCGGATATCGTTTTCTAACATAAGCGGAGTCCTTGCATTACGGCCTACTTGCATTTTAGGTTAAGATTACCACGGCCTTAGGTCTCACGGAACAGGTTGGAAGATTGAGCAAAAGGAGTAAGCTGCAGCCTTATTTAAATTGAGAGTGGATGGTTTACTTAATGATCTCAATGTTAAAAGATAGCTCAGTCAGTAAGTTCCGTGCGCAGGGTTTCTTCTTTGCTTGGAGGAATACTGTTAGAGTAAGGCGGTATATGTGGCATAGAGGATAAGCTCATCATGCGGTTTGATTCGGGTTGGTGTGATAGTGCGAGGCGTTGTGAGTCGCCACATTTTAATCAACGTCCCTTGAATGAAGTGAGTTTGTTAGTGATCCACAATATTAGTCTGCCCGCAGGCTGCTTTGGATTACCTTACATTGATCAATTATTTCAAGGGTGTTTAGATACTAATGCCGATTCCAGCTTTGCACCGTTGCAGGGCTTGCAAGTGTCGGCGCACTTTTTGATCCGCCGCAATGGCGAGCGTGTCCAATATGTAAGCTGTAATGACAGGGCTTGGCATGCTGGGGTGTCTCGTTATGGTGAGAGAGAGAATTGTAATGATTTTTCCATTGGTATTGAACTGGAAGGCACAGATACTGAGCCTTACACTCCTGAGCAATATCAGTCACTCATCGAGTTAACACAAGCCCTACTGGTAGAATATCCATTGCTGAGTATTGAACGGATTGTGGGTCATTGTGATATTGCGCCAATGCGGAAAACGGACCCAGGGCAAAGTTTTGATTGGGAAGGATATTTAGGCAAGTTAAAGGAATATACTCAGGCGTTGCGCTCTTAGTTAATCACTTAACTTTTTGGATTTTAGACGTATTCCATATAAACCTAGACTATTTATGGACAAATTATAGAGGTACAGCCCATGGCATTATTTTCACTCTTGGTCGCCATTTTAGTGGAGCGACTTAAATTTCTTCCTTCATCATGGCAATTTGATCGTTTACTGCAATCCTATCAGACAACATTTTTCGGTGATAAAGCGTCACTGACAAGCTTGATGATGGCGTTGGCGTTAGTGCTACCAGCCTTGTTGGTATATGTTTTATCTTGGTTAGTGGCGGGAATGTTTTGGGGCTTATTAAGTTTAGCCCTATGGATTGTTGTGGCAGTGGTTTGTTTTAACCATCAGAAACAGCGTGATATTTTCAAAAAATATATGCAAGCGGCTTGTCGCTCAGATGTCCAAGCTTGTTACCATTATGCCGCCGAACTCGATTGTAGTGAGTGTTTAGATGCTGTATCCGAGAAAGACCTTGGTGCCAAAGTGGGTCAAAGTGTTGCTTGGATTAACTATCGTTATTATGGTGCCGTGGCGTTGTTTTTCATTTTTTTAGGTCCAGTCGGTGCTGTACTGTATTGCACTGTACGTTTTTATGCCGAAGAGAATGCCCGTAAATCCCTAGAGCTACCCTTAGTCAACGAAGTGATTACGCTACTGGATTGGTTACCGAGCCGGATTTTCGCCTTTGGTTATGCTTTAAGTGGTCAATTTAGTGAAGGTTTAGCGGCGTGGCGCCGTAATGGGTTGACCTTAAATGCGACCGCTCGCACTGTGGTTGCTGAAACGGCATTAGCGGCACAACCTTTACCTGAGGTCGCAAGTGCACCTATATGTGTACAATCAACCTTAGCATTATTAGTGCTCAGTAAACGTAACTTTACACTTATTGTTGCAATACTTTCATTACTGACCATTTTTGGATTGGTGAGTTAAAAGAAGGATGCTTCGTAGCTAGAATCGAGAACGCTTCGCTGCTAGGGCGTCGCTGTGCTCCTTCTAGTCTAGAACCTAGAATCTATCCGCTGCGCTTTTTGCAGCGCCTAGTAGGGCGAAGCCCGTGCTTTTGTCAAATGGTCTGACCCCATAAACATTTTTTTCCGCTATGCTCTCTCTTCGTGGGTGCTTTTGATCGAGATCGCTTTTAAGGAGTGATCTTCAATCTGGACATCAAAACGCTGATTTGATAAAGTGCGCTCACTCAAAAAAATTGGTAAGACCAATTTACAACGGAGCTGAGCGCCTGATGGCCTATAGTAAAATTAATCAGCCAAAAATTTCTGACGTGATCATGGCGCAATTAGAGCAAATGATCTTAGAGGGGAGTTTACAGCCCGGTCAGAAGTTACCGCCTGAACGCGAACTGGCGATCCAGTTTGAAGTGTCTCGACCTTCTTTGCGTGAAGCTATTCAAAAGCTTGAGGCAAAAGGACTGTTAATGCGCCGCCAAGGCGGTGGTACTTATGTCAAAGAACAACTCTGGCAGACCCTTGCCGATCCTATTGTTGAACTGATGAATTCAGATCCAGAGAGTCAGTACGACTTACTGGAGTTCCGCCATGCCACCGAAGGCATGATGGCCTATTTTGCGGCCCTGCGTGGTACCGACGCCGATATGCAAAATATCAAGCGTATGATCCTCGAGGTGGAAGCCGCCACCGATATCGAACAAAAAGCTGCTGCGATTGTGCGTTTTTATCGTGCTGTGGCGGAAGCGTCACATAACGTGGCTATGTTACACCTCGTTCTTAGTTTAACCCCTGTGCTGCATCAAAATGTGGCGCAAAACCTGGAGCTTTTAAGCCGCCGCGAAGAAGCTTCTACTATGGCTAACGATCACAGACGGGCCTTGCTCGCTGCCATCGTTCGTCGTGATCCCGACGCCGCCAGAGAAGCCTCAAATGAACACTTAAGTTACATCGAAGAGGTGATGTTATCTGTGCGGGAAGAAGATAGCCGGTTGCAGCGAAGCTTGCGCCGTTTAAAGAGTGGCGCTTAAGTTCTGTGATTTAGCTGCCAGCTAAATCGGAATATGCCGCAAACACCATTCATTATCATGTATATAGAGAAGGACAGTGTCATGTCTGAAGATATGCTACAAGACGTAGATCCGTTAGAGACTCAGGAATGGGTTGATGCCCTGCAAGCCGTGTTGGAACAGGAAGGCCCAGAGCGCGCGCATTTTTTACTAGAAAAGCTGATCGATAAAGCGCGTCGTAATGGCACTCACTTGCCTTATAACGCCACAACGGCTTACCTGAACACTATCCCTGCGGGTCAAGAGCCGCACATGCCTGGCAACCAAGAGATGGAACGTCGCATTCGCGCCATCATCCGTTGGAACGCTTTAGCTATGGTGCTTCGTGGTTCTAAGAAAGATTTAGAATTAGGCGGCCATATTTCAAGCTTCGCCTCAAGCGCGACTATTTATGACGTATGTTTTAACCACTTCTTCCGCGCACCCAATGAAAAAGACGGTGGCGATTTAGTGTATTTCCAAGGCCATATCGCCCCTGGTATTTATGCGCGTTCATTCTTAGAAGGTCGCTTAAGCGAAGACCAACTGGCTAACTTCCGTCAAGAAGTGGATGGCAAGGGTCTGTCTTCATACCCACATCCAAAACTGATGCCGGATTACTGGCAATTCCCAACAGTTTCTATGGGCTTAGGTCCTATCCAAGCGATTTATCAGGCGCGTTTCCTGAAATATCTGACTGACCGTGGTCTGAAAGATTGTTCAGCACAAACCGTTTACTGTTTCTTAGGTGACGGTGAGTGTGATGAGCCAGAAGCTTTAGGTGCGATTGGTTTAGCGGCCCGTGAAGAATTAGATAACTTAGTCTTCATCGTTAACTGTAACTTACAGCGTCTTGATGGCCCTGTACGTGGTAACGGTAAGATCATCCAAGAACTTGAAGGCGAATTCCGCGGCGCAGGCTGGGAAGTGGTTAAAGTGATTTGGGGTCGTTACTGGGATCCATTATTGGCCCGTGACACTAGCGGTAAGTTACTGCAGTTAATGGAAGAAACCGTTGACGGTGAATACCAAAACTGTAAAGCCAAAGGTGGCGCTTATACTCGCGAACACTTCTTTGGTAAGTATCCTGAAACGGCCGAAATGGTGGCTAACATGTCAGATGATGACATTTGGCGCTTAAACCGTGGCGGTCATGATCCTGTGAAAGTGTACGCTGCCTTAGATCACGCACAAAAAACCAAAGGTCGCCCAACGGTGATTTTAGCCAAGACTGTAAAAGGTTACGGTTTAGGTGATGCGGGTGAAGGTAAAAACATCGCTCACAACGTGAAGAAAATGGGTATTGAGTCTATCCGTTACTTCCGCGATCGTTTCAATATTCCGATCCCAGATGACCAGTTAGAAGATCTGCCTTTCTATCACCCAGGTCCAGATTCTGAAGAAGTGAAGTACATGATGAGCCGTCGTGAAGCGCTGCATGGTAGCGTGCCACAACGTCGTCAAAAGTTCACCGAAGAGATGGAAGTGCCGTCACTGAAGATTTTCGATTCGATTTTACAGGGCTCTAACGGCCGTGAAATTTCATCGACTATGGCATTCGTTCGTGTTCTGACAGCTCTGCTGAAAGACAAGAAAATTGGCAAAAATATTGTGCCAATTATTCCTGACGAAGCTCGTACTTTCGGTATGGAAGGTTTGTTCCGTCAAGTGGGTATTTATGCTCACGAAGGCCAAAAATATATTCCGCAGGATTCTGACCAAGTTGCTTACTACCGTGAAGATAAAACCGGCCAAGTATTGCAAGAAGGGATTAACGAACTCGGCGCTATGTCTTCATGGGTATCAGCAGCGACGAGCTACTCAGTCAACGATACACCTATGATCCCGTTCTACATCTACTACTCAATGTTCGGTTTCCAACGTATTGGCGACATGGCTTGGGCTGCGGGTGACATGCGTGCTCGTGGTTTCTTAGTGGGCGGTACTTCAGGCCGTACAACGCTTAACGGCGAAGGTTTACAGCATCAAGATGGTCACAGCCACGTATTGGCGAACACTATCCCTAACTGTATTACTTACGATCCAACCTACGGCTACGAAATTGCCGTTGTGGTACAAGATGGTATCCGTCGTATGTACGGCGAAAATCAAGAAGATATCTTCTATTACTTGACAACAATGAACGAAAACTATGAGCAACCAGCCATGCCAGAAGGTGCGGAAGTGGGCATAGTGAAAGGTATCTACAAGTTAGAAACGGTTGCGGGTTCAGGTAAAGGCAAAGTTCAGTTAATGAGCTGTGGCACTATCCTTGAACAAACTCGTAAAGCGGCGCAAGCACTGGCGAAAGACTTTGGTATTACTGCCGACGTATTCAGTGTGACCAGCTTTAACGAATTGACTCGTGATGGTCAAGCCGCTGAGCGTTGGAACATGCTGCACCCAACCGAAACGCCAAAACAAGCCTATATCAGCCAAGTGATTTCAAGTGATGCACCTGCAATCGTCGCGACTGACTATATGAAGATTTACGGCGAACAGTTACGTGCTTATATTCCTACCGATTACAAAGTATTAGGTACTGACGGTTTCGGTCGTTCAGACAGCCGCGAGAATCTGCGTCACCACTTCGAAGTGGACGCTAAGTTCATCGTTATTGCGGCACTGAAATCACTGGTTGATCGCAAAGAGCTGCCTGTCGATGTGTTAGCAAAAGCCATTAAAGAATATGGTATCGACGCTGACAAGATCAATCCACAGTACGCGTAAGAGGCAATGAAAATGGCTGAATTAAAAGAAGTTTTTGTTCCTGATATCGGCGGCGATGAAGTGCAAGTGATCGAAATTTGTGTGGCTGTGGGTGATACCTTAGCTGCAGAAGAATCGATTCTTACCGTCGAAAGCGACAAGGCGACTATGGATATTCCAGCGCCTTTCGCCGGTGTTTTAGCCGAATTGAAAGTGGCTGTGGGCGATAAAGTATCTGAAGGTACTTTGATTGCTATGATGCAAGCGGCGGGCGCGGCAGCTGCCGCTCCGGCTCCAGTTGCAGCCCCCGCTCAGGCGGCACCAGCATCTGCACCAGTTCAAGCGGCTCCTGCCCCTGTGGCTGCTGCTCCTGCGACGGGCGCAACCAAAGTGGTTGAAGTCACTGTGCCAGATATCGGTGGCGACACTGATGTATCGGTTATCGAAGTATTGGTTGCTGTCGGTGACACGATTGAAGTTGATAGCGGTTTAATTACCCTAGAAACAGACAAAGCGACGATGGACGTGCCATCACCTTTCGCGGGTGTGGTTAAAGACGTTAAAGTTGCGGTTGGCGATAAAGTGTCGCAAGGCTCTTTAGTCATCATGCTTGAAGTGGGCGGTGCTGCACCTGCTGTGGCTCCAAGCGTTAGCGCGCCAGCTGCAACTGTGGCTCAGGCGGCTCCTGCCGCTACGGTAGCGCCAGCGGCCGCAGCACCAGCGGCAAGCGTGGTTGCGGTAAAAGAAATTCAAGTGCCGGATATTGGCGATGCCAGTAATGTCGATGTGATCGAAGTGCTCGTGTCTGTCGGTGATGAAATCACTGCCGACCAAGGTTTGATTACGCTTGAAACTGACAAAGCCACCATGGAAGTGCCTGCGCCATTCGCCGGTAAACTGCTGTCTTTGACTGTTAAAGTGGGTGACAAGGTTTCTCAAGGTAGCGTCATTGCGACGATTGAGACGACTTCTGTTGCAACAGTAAGTGCGGGTGCAGCTCAAGCTGCTGTTCCAGCTCCAGTGAGCGCTGCACCCGTTGCAGCCCCAACACCTGCAAGCCGTCCACCAGTACCACATCACCCAAGCGCAGGTACACCTGTGTCTACCGGTGCGGTACATGCGTCTCCTGCAGTACGCCGTTTAGCCCGTGAGTTTGGTGTCGACTTGACCCAAGTGACAGGTTCTGGCCGTAAAGGTCGCATTATGAAAGAAGACGTGCAGGCGTATGTGAAATACGAACTGTCGCGTCCGAAAGCGACTGCTGCAACTTCTGTTGGTTCAGGTAACGGCGGTGGTCTGCAAGTGATTGCAGCACCTAAAGTTGATTTCAGTAAGTTTGGTGAAGTGGAAGAGATTCCATTAAGCCGTATCCAGAAGATTTCTGGCCCTAACTTACACCGCAACTGGGTGACTATCCCTCACGTGACTCAGTTCGATGAAGCTGATATCACTGAAATGGAAGAGTTCCGCAAGCAGCAAAACGATGTAGCGGCGAAGAAAAAAGCCGATTACAAGATCACGCCTTTAGTGTTTATGCTGAAAGCTGTGGCTAAAACATTGCAACAGTTCCCTGTGTTCAACTCGAGCTTAAGCTCTGATGGCGAATCACTGATCCAGAAGAAGTATTTCCACATCGGTGTGGCGGTTGATACGCCAAACGGTTTGGTTGTGCCAGTCGTGCGTGACGTGGATAAGAAAGGCATTATCGAGTTATCTCGTGAACTGGCTGATATCTCTATCCGTGCCCGTGATGGCAAGCTGAAATCTGCTGATATGCAAGGTAGCTGTTTCACCATTTCAAGTTTAGGTGGTATTGGCGGTACGGCGTTTACGCCTATCGTGAACTACCCAGACGTGGCGATTTTAGGTGTGTCTAAATCTGAAATTAAGCCTAAGTGGAATGGTAAAGAGTTCGAACCTAAATTGATGTTGCCGCTGTCACTGTCATACGATCACCGCGTGATCGATGGTGCCATGGCTGCACGTTTTAGCGTAACGCTGTCAGGAATTCTGTCCGATATTCGTACTTTGGTTCTGTAAGCATATAAGGCTGCTCATCTTGAGCAGCCTTTTGTTTATTGTGATCAGTATCAAACACAGGTTAAAATGCGCCCACCTTACGCGCTGGCGCATTTTCGGTTGGCAGGATAGCTCCTCCAACGGATTGAATGAGAATTAGAGGAAAACATGAGTAACGAAATCAAAACTCAGGTAGTGGTATTAGGTGCAGGTCCTGCAGGTTATTCTGCGGCTTTCCGTGCTGCTGACTTAGGTCTGGAAACCATCATAGTTGAACGTTTTAGCACTTTAGGTGGCGTGTGTCTTAACGTGGGTTGTATCCCATCTAAAGCCTTACTGCACGTTGCTAAAGTTATCGAAGAAGCCAAAGCGGTTGCCGCTCACGGTGTGGTCTTCGGCGAGCCAACTATCGATTTAGATAAGTTACGTGGCTTTAAAGAAAAAGTCATTGGCCAATTAACTGGCGGATTGGGCGGCATGTCCAAAATGCGTAAAGTTAACGTGGTTAACGGTTTTGGTAAATTCACTGGCCCTAACACGCTAGAAGTGACTGCTGAAGATGGCACTGTGACTAAAGTGACTTTCGAGCAAGCGATCATTGCAGCGGGTTCTCGCCCAATCAAACTGCCATTTATTCCGCATGAAGATCCACGTATTTGGGATTCGACTGACGCATTAGAACTGAAAGAAGTTCCAGGCAAGTTGTTAGTGATGGGCGGCGGTATTATCGGTCTAGAAATGGGTACTGTGTACGCTTCTTTAGGCAGCCAAATCGACGTGGTTGAGATGTTCGACCAAGTGATCCCTGCGGCAGATAAAGATGTGGTTCGCGTATTTACTAAGCAAATCAAGAAGAAATTCAACCTGATCCTTGAAACTAAAGTCACAGCGGTAGAAGCCCGTGAAGACGGTATCTATGTTTCTATGGAAGGTAAGAGCGCACCAACTGAAGCAGTCCGTTACGATGCCGTATTGGTAGCAATTGGCCGCGCACCTAATGGCAAGTCGTTAGATGCTGAAAAAGCAGGTGTTAACGTTGATGAGCGTGGCTTTATCAAGGTTGATAAGCAACTGCGTACTAACGTACCGCACATCTATGCAATTGGTGACATCGTTGGTCAACCAATGTTGGCTCACAAAGGCGTGCACGAAGGCCATGTAGCGGCTGAAGTTATCGCTGGCATGAAGCACTATTTCGATCCAAAAGTCATCCCATCTATTGCTTACACTGACCCTGAAGTCGCTTGGGTTGGTCTGACTGAGAAAGAAGCGAAAGAGCAAGGTATTGCTTACGAAACCGCAACTTTCCCATGGGCTGCAAGTGGTCGTGCGATTGCGTCAGATTGTTCTGAAGGTATGACTAAGCTGATTTTCGACAAAGACACTCACCGCGTGATCGGTGGTGCTATTGTGGGTGTTAACGGCGGCGAGCTGTTAGGCGAAATCGGTCTAGCGATTGAAATGGGTTGTGATGCTGAAGATTTAGCATTAACCATTCACGCTCACCCAACACTGCACGAATCAGTAGGCTTAGCGGCTGAAATGTACGAAGGTTCTATTACTGATTTGCCAAACCCAAAGGCAAAGAAAAAGTAATTTAGCTGTCGATTAAAAAAGCGCTCACTTGAGCGCTTTTTTATTGCCTGTATTTTTTTGTAAATTTTATGTAAACAAGCGGGTGAATTGATAGGATTGAGCTGCTACAGTACAGTTATGGTATGCGGTAAGTTGTCACATGCAAACAAAAATAATTAGAACAATTCTGACATGTTTCATCCTTTCACTGATTAGCGTCCATTCGGCTTGGGCGGGCGGCTTTGTGCAGCGTGTTTTTACCGATAGAGACGGTTTAGCTGTCACCAGCATCCGAGGTTTAGCCTTAGATGACTATGGTTTTGTATGGGCAGCGACTGAGCAGGGCTTGTATCGGGTCAGTAATTCTAAGGTGCGGCGCATTGATAAAATTGGCACGGAATCACGGCTTGCGGATGACTTTTTAACGACAGTGGTAAACATCGACCGAGACAAGTTATTGGTCAGCACTAATGCCGCGATTTACCTTTACGATATAGTACAAAATCAATTTACCGCGTTTGGTTCTCCCTATCTATTCCCGCAGTTTCCAGGTGGTGCGCTGATATCGGCAGCCCGCAAGAATAGTCAAACATGGCGATTATTAATTGATAATGGTCAGATCTATGAGTTTTCCCCTTCAAAGTCTGAACTGCGCCTTATTACTCAATTAGCTGTTAATCGTGACCTTCCTTGGCGCAAGTTATTGCTTATGCCCAATGGACACATGTTGGTTGCGGGGCAGTTGCAACTAGAACTTCTCGATAACAAGGGCGAACGGCTGTTCCAATACCCTTGGACCGAATCTATGGGCAGTATTCTCGATATGTTGGAGGATACTCAACATAGGATCTGGATTGCGACAGGGCGTGGTGTTTATCAATTAGATCAAATCGCTCATCAAATTACACCTGTGCCAGAATTACCCGATTGGAGCACAGCGATCATTGAAGATGCTAAAGGGTATTTGTGGTTTGCCAGTCGTATTGGCTTGTTAAAATGGTCGCCTGAGACGCGGTTGATTGAGAATTATCAGCAAGAGTTGAAGGCTGAGGCCAACATGGAAACGCTGAAAGCCATGTTGTTTGATGATGCAGGCTTGATGTGGGTTGGAGGCTCTGGTGATGGATTGGCATTGTTAGCGTCACCGCCTGATTTCATTCTTGATACTTATGCGGCAGATGAACCCTATCAGCTGAGCGATGCCATGACCTGGTCTGTACATGCCAGTGATGAAGGGGTTTGGCTCGGTTCTTCCAGTGTAGATTTTGTTGCTAAGGGCAGTAAAAAAGCGGTTAACATTCCGATTGAGGGGTTTAATCCCCACGAAAGTATTTATGATATTAGTGAGTTTGAGGACCATTATTTACTGATCTCAACAACCAGTGGTCTTTTTGTTATTGATAAAGAGACCTTGCAAGGCAGCAGTTTTTCTAAATGGACTCACGGTCAGGATGACTTTAAAAATAAGCTCATATATAAAACTTATCGGGATCCCAAACTGAAAGGACGCGTCTGGATTGCGACTACCACGGGACTCTATTTTTGGGAAATGGGACTCTATGAGCCCCAGCCATTTGATATTGATAAGTCATCGAACGAATTTGATGGCCCCAAGCGGCCAGTGATCCGCACGATTTATCGCAGCTCTGACGGTCGTCTTTGGGTTGGCGGTAAAAAAGTCTTTGGTTACATAGACAGTCAAAACGAGTTTCATGATCAACGGCACTTATTTAATGCTTTTGCGGCGCAACCAACGATTAGCCATATTGAAGAAATGTCCCCGGGAATTATCTGGTTTGGTTCCTATGAAAAAGGTTTGTTTGAATATCAGCAGCAGACGGAATCGTTAGTTTCACTGACTTCCGAATGGCAATTAAATTGTAGTTCAGTGTTTTTTATTCAAAAGACCCCTAAGTCAAATCTTGTGGGTTGTGCTGATTCTTTGATTCGTCAGGATATTCAAACAGGCAATATCTCCATGTTTAATCAACTCGATGGTTTGATTTCCGATGAAATGAACGAGGGCGCTTATTTTTATTCGCCAAAAACAGGCTTTTACTTAGGAACACCTGAAGGTGTGATGCGACTCGATGTCAATAGGCTGGTCAATCGTATAACCGATGACCATGTGATGCTTGAATCTGTCTCTGTGTACTATAACAACACGACAGAGGTATCTTTGTTGCCGCGTAACCTGATGACCATCAAACCCGATGCGAATATGGTGAGTTTTCAAATCACTAACTTAGATTACCTCGATGATTCGCCAATCCAATTTAAATATCGATTACGCTATCAGAATGAAGATAGCCATTATGTCTTGTTGCAGGGGGAATCTCAGATCAACCTCGCAGGATTAGCTGCGGGTGGCTATGTTTTAGATATTTTGAGTCAAGTTAATGGGATATGGTCAGATAAGCCGTTTTCTTATCCTTTTTATGTTGAGCAGCATTGGTGGTTATCCCAAGGTTTTAAAGGTATTTTGCTGCTGTTATTTTCTATTATTGCTTTAAGTCTTGCTTGGTATCGACAACGACAGATTAATACATTTAAGCAGATGAATCTGGCATTAACGGAGAGTGAGGACAGGTTAAGGCAGTCTTTGCGCGGCAGTGACTCAGATCTCTGGGAGTGGCATAAAAATACTCAGGCATTTCACCTTGATAATCGCGGTTCGGTGCTTGGTACGCATGCCAATGAGATTGTGGTGAGCTTAGAGGATTTGCCTGTGCATCCGCAGGATAGGGAGAAAGCTCTCGCTCAGTGGGACAACATGATGGCGGGTGAGATTGACCGATTCGAGGCCGAATATCGCTATCAGCGTAAGGACGGTAATTGGGGATGGCTGAGGGTTAGAGGGCGGCCAGTTGCTCGCAATAAGCACTCAAATGAAATTGAACGGGTCGCGGGTATTTATAGCGATATTACTGTGCAACGCCAGCTAGAAGATGAAATTAATTTATTGGCGAAAGCGTTTGGCAATACCTCTGAAGGTGTGTTGATTTTAGATGTCGAAGGCGGTATTCGCGTTGCGAATTACGCTGCGCAACAAATTATTGGTATAGATTCTGACGACTTAGTTGGGCAACCATTTGCACAATTCGTACAGATGAATGACGGATTAGCATCGGAGATTAAGCAACTTCTCCGTGATAGTCAGTCTTGGACCGGAGAGCGGGAGTTAATCCGTGCCAATCAGCAACTCTGTCCTGTGTGGCTAAACGTGTCGGTGATGCAAAGCATTAACGGGAAAGTAACCCACTATGTGGTGGTATTCTCGGATATCACTGAGCGTAAACGTACTGAAGCCGATTTACGCCGTTTGGCTAATTACGATGTGCTTACTGGTTTGCCAAATCGCTCCTTATTTTCTAGCCGTCTATTACAGTCGATTCAAGCTGCGCAGCAAACAGGTGAGAAACTGGCGCTACTGTTTTTAGATCTCGATAGATTTAAGCATGTTAATGATTCCTATGGTCATAGCATGGGCGATGCTCTGCTGGTTGAAGCATCAAGCCGACTGCAATCTTGTATTTCCAGCGAGCATTTACTCTGTCGTTTTGGTGGCGATGAATTTGTGATTTTACTCCGCAATGCAAACAGCATTGACGATATTAACCATGTCGCCGAGCGCCTGTTGGAGCAAATTGTCGCACCTTTTAAGTTATATGGTCGGGAATTTTATATTTCGACCAGCATAGGCATCAGTATTTGGCCCGACGATGCGGTGCAGCCTGAGGCTTTTATCAAGAATGCCGATCTTGCTATGTACCATGCCAAAGAAGAAGGGCGAGGCAATTTTCAATATTATTCCTCGGAGCGTAATGCTCAAGCCCTCTATCATTTACGGCTTGAGGCCGATTTACGCAAAGCGATAGAGCGGCAAGAGTTCGAGCTTTATTACCAGCCGCAAATTGATATTTTGCGTAACGATAAGCTCATAGGCATGGAGGCATTAATTCGCTGGAAACATCCGCAAGACGGATTTATTCGCCCCGATATTTTCATTAAAGTTGCTGAGGCTTGCGGTTTAATTGTTGATATTGACCGCTGGGTATTAAGACAAGCCTGTGTGCAGGGGGCCAATTGGACTAAGCGCTATGGCTCGGGCTTTAAGTTGTCGGTTAATATTTCGGCGGTGCATTTTAGGCAGCCAGATTTTATTGAAGATATCCAAAGAATTTTGCAAGAAACCCAAATGCCAACAGCATCTTTAGGATTAGAAATCACCGAAGGCGTATTGATGAAGGAGTTGCATGTCGCTAAAGACCATCTTACTCGATTGAAATCTTTGGGGATCGAGGTTGCCATCGATGACTTTGGTACTGGGTATTCTTCACTGGCTTATTTGCGTAATTTTGAGGTCAATACTCTAAAAATTGATCGCTCATTTTTGATTGATATCGCCACTAATACCGCAGATCAGGCGATTGTGAGCAGTATTATTGAATTAGCCCGTAACCTTAAATTAAATGTGGTTGCTGAAGGGATTGAGACGGTTGAGCAGTTAGAGCAAGTCTTTAGCCGTGGCTGTTATATTATTCAAGGGTATTATTTTGCTAAACCTATGTGCGTTGATGATTTTGAGCGCTATTTAGAGACAGATAACAAAATCGTCTCTATTGATCATTAAGCTAGAAACATAGTCTATTATTGGCTCGCGAATACTTAATATTTGTACAGCTGATGGGCAATCGTCTGCACGATATAAGCCAGTGAGCTTGATATGTAAACGTTATCGTCTTCAGTGATGATGGATATTTTGTTTAGCAGTTTATTCAATTAAACTTCATCTGTTTGTATAAAGAGTACACAAACTTATCACTAGTCGGTCCAGATAAAATATGACTGACGGTTAAATCGATAAGTTTGTTAATATAACTCGGATTTTTATCCCATAAAAAGTAGCCTCACATGATGCGTCAACTACTCGCTTCTATTATTTTGTGTTTGTGTGTTACCCCGTCTTTGGCTGCAGAGCGCCTTAAAATTGGTGTCGTACTCAGTGGTGGTGGTGCTAAAGGCGCTGCTCACGTGGGCGTGCTCAAAATATTAGAAGAACATAACATCCCAGTCGATTATATCGCGGGCACCAGCATTGGCGCCTATGTCGCTGGCATGTATTCACTGGGTTACAGTGCGAGTGAAGTGGAAGCTATCATGATGGGGGTCAACTGGGACAGTGGCTACTCGGACACCATACCGCGCAATATTTTGAGCTACAGGGATAAACAGTTACGCGACCGTTACAATATTCCGTTAAACATTGGCTATAACGAAGGCCAAGTGAGGGCGCCAAGTGGTCTGCTACGTGGACAGACTATGTCGCAACTTTTACGTCAGTCGACAGATCTGGTACAGCAATTTGGTCATTTTGATGATTTAGCCATTCCCTACCGAGCGGTTGCAACCGACTTAGAAACTAGCTTACCTGTGGTGATTAGTCATGGCAGTATGGTTAAAGCCATGCAAGCGTCTGCAACTGTACCTGGTGCACTTCAGCCAGCACAAATTGAAGGCAAGTTATTGGTCGATGGTGGTATTGCTAATAACATGCCCGTCGATGTGGTTAAGGCCATGGGAGCCGATATTATTATCGCCGTCGATATTGGCTCGCCTCTGGTCAAAAAAGATAAATTAGACAGTACCATTGCGGTACTGGATCAGCTCTCTAATTTTTTGACCAATGCCAGCACTGAAAAACAAAAACAATTACTGACAGATAAAGATGTATTGATCCGACCCGCGATTGACGCCCTCAGCACCACTGATTTCACTATTATGCCGCTGGCATTAACCCTTGGAAAAGAAGCCGCTAATGGTCAGCTTTATAAGTTGAGCAGTATGAGCGTGAGCCCTGAGGAATATGCCGCCTACGTCGAGGCTAAAAAAGCCAAAGGTAAATTATTAATGGCGGATGTACGTCATCCCATTAATGAAATCGTATTTGAAAACCAATCTAAGGTGAGTTTGAATCTCTTGACGGAAACCTTGAATATTAAACCTGGGCAAGCTGTATCTAAAGACGAGCTTAATGAGGCGTTAAAGCGTATTTACTCTCTCAATAAATTTGAGCGTGTCGATGCTGAATTTGTAGAAGGTGAGGATGGCCGCATACTCACTGTCACTACTAAGGCTAAGTCTTGGGGGCCGAATTATTTCCAACTGGGCTTTAATTGGGAGGATGACTTTAATTCAGAATCTGCCATCAGTTTTGACATGGCTTATACCATGACCGATTTGACCTTTAATGGTGGAGAGTGGCGCAATGAGGTCAAACTCGGCATTGAAAAGTTGTTTGCAACTGAGTTCTATCAGCCTTTAGACAGGGACCAACAGTTCTTTAGCCGTGCCCGCTATCAATACGATACCCGTGATTGGGACTTATACGATAATAACAGTCGTATCTTAACCTTCGACAAGAAAACCCATACTATTGAATTAGGCATAGGTTATAACTACACCTTACAAGGGATGATTGAGTTAGGCTTAGTCGCAGAGAAGGGGTCGATAGTCAATGATGTCTGGCTAACGCAGGACTTAGATTTTAGTTCCTATGGTGCTTACTTTAGGTTCGGTTACGATAGCTTAGATAGCATTAGCTTTCCAACATCAGGTAATCGCGTAACCTTAAACGTTTACGTGCGCAATGAAGATTTCAATGACAGTATCGACGATAATCAAAACCAATTTAGCGTGCAAATAGAGGCCGACTGGAAAGGTGCCTTGAGTGTAGGTAACCACGCTTTTGTTGGTAAGGCATCAATTGCTACTAACAATAATGATGGGGTCAATACGCTGCATTTATCTGAGCTGGGAGGATTCTTAAACCTATCTGGTTACCATAAAGACTCAATTATGGGCGCACATAAAGTGTTTGGGGCCTTTATTTATCAATATGATCTCGGGCGTGATGCGCTAGGTATGACAGATTATCCTCTATACCTAGGTTGGAGCTTAGAGGCGGGGAATGTCTGGGACGAGCGCACTGATGTCACCCTGACCGATCTGATTTATGCATCGAGTCTTTATATCGGTACTGATACTTCCATGGGACCTGCGGCACTTGGTTTTGGGATCACAGATCTTGGCGATAAGTCTTTCTATTTATTTGTGGGTAAAAACTTCTAGTTTGAGATTTGTGTAAAGAACTTAAGGGCATGACTGAGGTTGTGCCCTTACTTTTTGGTCGATGGAAAAACTATAAGCGTCATCCCTATGGAAGTTAGCTTGCCGAAATAGCTAAGAGTGTCGCTAAAGTGTCATATCCTTTTACAAAATCTTACTACTGTGAGGCGTGCCAAGATGCTAAGGTTTTGCGGGAAAAATAATAACTCTCAACGGAAGCTGGGGAAAACAATGAAGAAGATAAGCACACTGGCACTGAGTATCGCCTTGAGTTTAGGTTTAGCGGCTTGTAGTACTGAGCCTAAAACTGAAGCCGTCGCGGTGTCTGGCATTGAATTGCAAAACTTTGATGCCTCAGTTCGCCATCAAGATGATTTCTATTACAGCGTTAACGGAAAATGGTTGGCAAATACGCCTATTCCTGCTGACAAATCTAACTATGGCGCGTTTTCTGTGTTGTACGACCAAAGCCAAGATGCATTGAAGAAAATTATCGACGAAGCGGCCGCTAAAAAGAATCCTGCCGCAGGCTCGAATGAGCAGAAAATCGGTGATTTCAATGCCAGTTTCATGAATACCGATTTACTTGAAACCTTAGGTGTTACACCACTAAACCCTTTGCTGGCTGATATCGCAGCCGCAAAAACGCACGCTGACTTACCCGCTGTTATGGGCAAATTACTGACGACGGGTTCTGGTATTCCCTTTGGTTTTTACGTCAATAATGACGCCAAAAACTCAACCCAGTATGCGGTGTATTTAAGCCAGTCAGGCCTTACGTTGCCTGACCGCGATTATTACCTAAAAGATGATCCTAAGTTTGCCGCTAATCGCCAAGCCATGGCCAAGTATGTGACAGGCATACTGACCGAAGCAGGTTACAAGGACGCTAAACGTGCGGCTAAAAACGTCGCTGACATCGAAATGATGATCGCCAAAAGTCAGTGGAGCCGAGTCGAATCCCGTGATGCCAACAAGGCATACAACAAGTTAGATCGTGCTGAACTGCAAAAGTTAACCGGTCAATTCGATTTTAATGCCTTTGCTGCGAGTGCGGGCTTAGGCGATAAAGTGACTGAAGTGATCGTGCGTCAGCCCTCTTATTTTGAAAAACTCGGCGCCAGTTTCGAGACATTCCCAGTATCGGCTTGGCAGGATTATCTTGCGTTCCACTTAGTGGATAGCTACGCCGAGTTACTGAGTAAAAACTTTGTTGATTTGAACTTTGCCTTTAAGAGCAAAACCTTAATGGGTATCGAAGAGCAGCAGCCACGCTGGAAAAAAGCAGTTGATGGCGCCGACCAAGTGATTGGTGAGTTAGTGGGTGAAGAGTACGTTAAGCAATACTTCAAGCCAGAAGCTAAAGCACGCATGGAAACCATGATCAAAAACTTGATCAAAGGTTTTGAAGTCAGCATTAATGAACTTGAGTGGATGACGCCAGAAACCAAAATTGCCGCTCAAGAAAAACTGGCTAAATTTACCTACAAAATTGGCTATCCAGATAAATGGAAAGATTACTCAGGTTTAGATATTAAGGCTGACGAGTTAGTGGGTAACTACATGCGTTACGCTCAGTTTGAATATCAAGACATGATCAACAAGCTAGGCAAGCCAATCGATCGTACCGAATGGGGCATGACGCCACAAACGGTGAACGCTTATTACAGCCCAGTGAAAAACGAAATCGTATTCCCAGCTGCGATTCTGCAACCACCATTCTTTAATATGGATGCCGATGATGCGGTGAACTACGGTGGTATCGGAGCTGTGATCGGCCATGAAATCAGCCATGGTTTCGATGACCAAGGCGCTAAGTACGATGGCGACGGTAACCTGCGTGATTGGTGGTCGGATAAAGACCGCGAAGAATTCCAAAAACGCGGTAAGCAGTTGTCTGCCCAATACTCAGGTTATGAGGCAATGCCCGGCAAGTTTGTTAATGGTGATTTGACCTTAGGGGAAAACATCGGCGACTTAGGTGGTTTAACTGTAGCGGCACGTTCGTATTTGATGAGCCTTAACGGCAAGCCTGCACCTGTGCTTGATGGATTAACGGGTGAGCAACGCTTCTTCGTGGGTTGGTCGCAAGTATGGCGTCGTAACTACCGTGATGAAGAGCTGAGCCGTCGTTTGCTGACAGATCCGCATTCACCGAGTCACTACCGCGCTATGGGTACGCCGCGTAACGTGGAAGCCTTCTATAAAGCTTTCGAGATGAAAGAAGGCGATAAAATGTATTTAACACCAGATGAACGTGTGAAAATTTGGTAATAAATTCAGCATATTGAAATAAGAAAAGCCAGACAATGTCTGGCTTTTTTATTGATGACCATAATCTATGATGCTGCCGATTAATGTCCGTAACCTAAGGATTCAATTTTTGTGACTTTATTATCAGTGGCATACAGGCGACGCATTAAGCGTGTTGGTCCAAAGTCATAGGTCCATTCTTGATACTCAGTTGGCAACTTGCTGGGATCGATCACCCTGTCTCCGTTAGCGTTGAGATAAGTTGCGGGCAGACTGTATTCTCGAATATCACTGGGCGATCCGCATTTATCCTGCACTGTCGTTAAAGTATCGCCCGTATTGATCACTTGTTGTTTACAGTGCATGGTCTCACCTGCACTAGCGGGTAAACAGGTGGACATGAGTATTAAGCCTATGGGCAGTATTAAGGATAGGTACTTCACATTGAATTCCTTCTGGTGCATACACTATTGTGCTATTTATCCGTAGGGCAAAGACTAAGCTTATCCGCCCTGCAGAAACTCGGTGTGTTGTGACGTTATTTTGCCAAAATTGTTGTTAATGCCAACAAACTCTCGGCCTGATGATGGGCGATAATCCACTTAGCATCGCCTCTTTGTTCTGGCGCAGGGATCGCGACCGTTTGCATGTTGGCTGCTCTGGCGGCAATTAAGCCGTTAAAGGAATCTTCGATGGCAAGACAACAACGGGGATCAACATCTAACGCCTTAGCGCAATTCAAATAAACTTCTGGGTGGGGTTTACCATAGATTAGGTGTTCAGCCGATTCTATCACCATAAACTTTTCACTGAGATCTAACTTCGTTAATACTGCTTGGATAATGGTGTTTGGGGATGAAGTCGCTAAGCCGATTTTAAGGCCAAGCGCTTGGCAGTGGTCAATCGTTTCGTAAACGCCCAGCATAGCTTCGCCGCTAACCAGAATTTCATTTGCAACTTTATCAACAATCGTTTGGCTGACCTTGGCATTATCATAGTGTGGCCAAGGTGCCTTGTGGTACCAATAATCGACGCATTGATCGATGCGTAAGCCCGTGGTTTGTTGAATCGTTTCTATCGTCACTGGCACGCCAAGTGCAGATAACACTTCATACTCGACTCGCTGCCATAGGGGTTCTGAATCGATTAAAACGCCATCCATATCAAAAATAACGGCTTGAATGCTAAGGGATGTCATTGGTACTCCGATGGACTAAGGAAATAACTGAGATATGCAGTAAATTAAGCCTGAGTGTAAGTTCTCGCACTGCATCTTAAAAGCCAAAATGCAGCAAGATGAGAAAAATTTATACCTATTTGCTCTGGGGCGCGGAAAATTGCTTGTTCGATTTAAAATTAATGAAACATTGTTAACTATTTGTAGTGTATGGTTTTTTGTCTGTTTTCAAACTATTGTCTAATTTCACTTGTTTTAATCTTCCCGTAAGTTGGCATTCGCCGCCGGATTTAGTCCTTATTTCGCTTTTTGCCGAGTGTGACCTGATTCATACTTTTGCAAAGCTGTAGTATACTGCAGGCCGGAAATACGGGTCGATCATGTCGGACTGTCAGCTTCAATTAAGAAGACGTGCAGTTTCGTTGTTAGAGCGCCAAACAAAGAGGAATGTTGCCGTGCTAGAAGCATATCGTAAACACGTCGCAGAACGTGCTGCAGAGGGCGTAGTCCCTAAGCCATTAGATGCACATCAAGTGGCTGAACTGGTTAAGTTAGTTCAAAATCCACCCGCAGGTGAAGAGGCTTTCGTTCTCGACCTGCTTGAAAATCGAATTCCCCCAGGTGTTGATGAAGCTGCTTATGTTAAAGCTGCTTTTTTAGATGCGGTTGCCAAAGGCACTGAAAAATCACCGATTCTGTCTGCTGAGCGTGCTACTGAGTTATTAGGCACAATGCAAGGCGGCTACAACATCGAACCTCTGATCGCGCAGCTGGATAATCCAGCGTTAGCACCTTTAGCCGTTAAAGCGCTATCTCACACTCTGCTGATGTTTGATTCTTTCCACGATGTGGTTGAGAAGATGGAAGCGGGCAATGAGTTTGCTAAGCAAGTGGTTGAAGCGTGGGCGAATGCAGATTGGTATTTAAGCCGTCCAAAACTGGCCGACAAAGTCACTCTGACAGTATTTAAAGTTTCTGGTGAAACCAACACCGATGACTTGTCACCTGCACCAGATGCATGGTCACGTCCTGATATCCCATTGCACGCGTTAGCTATGCTGAAAAACGCCCGTGATGGTATCGAGCCTGATGTTGCTGGCGCCGTTGGCCCAGTGAAAAAAATCGAAGCATTAAAAGCACAAGGTCATCCATTAGTATATGTGGGTGACGTTGTGGGTACGGGTTCATCACGTAAATCTGCGACTAACTCAGTACTGTGGTTTATGGGCGATGATATTCCATTCGTACCCAACAAGCGCGCGGGTGGTTTCTGCCTTGGCGGTAAAATTGCACCGATTTTCTTCAACACTATGGAAGATGCGGGCGCACTGCCAATCGAGCTTGACGTAAACAAGATGGAAATGGGCGATGTGATTGACATCTACCCATACGCCGGTGTGGTTAAGCGTCACGATAGCGACGAAGTAATTTCAGAATTCAGCTTAAAAACGGAAGTCTTGTTAGACGAAGTTCGTGCTGGTGGTCGTATTCCATTGATCATCGGTCGTGGTTTAACTGACAAAGCCCGTGACGTATTAGGCTTAGGGTTATCTGACGTCTTTGTACGTTCTCAAGATGTCGCTGATACCGGTAAAGGTTATACGCTTGCGCAGAAGATGGTCGGTAAAGCTTGTGGCGTAGCGGGTGTGCGTCCTGGTCAATACTGCGAACCTAAGATGACGTCTGTCGGCTCACAAGACACGACAGGTCCTATGACCCGTGATGAGCTGAAAGATTTAGCTTGTTTAGGTTTCAGTGCTGATTTGACTATGCAGTCATTCTGCCACACTGCGGCTTATCCAAAGCCAGTTGATGTGAACACACATCATACTCTGCCAGATTTCATCATGAACCGCGGCGGTGTATCACTGCGTCCAGGTGATGGTGTTATCCACTCATGGTTAAACCGTATGCTGCTACCAGATACAGTTGGTACGGGTGGTGACTCACATACGCGTTTCCCAATTGGTATTTCATTCCCAGCGGGTTCTGGCTTAGTAGCGTTTGCTGCTGCGACTGGCGTTATGCCACTCGACATGCCTGAATCCGTATTAGTGCGCTTCAAGGGCAAAATGCAACCGGGTATCACACTGCGTGATCTGGTTCATGCTATCCCATTAAAAGCCATTGAACTGGGCATGCTGACCGTTGAGAAGAAAGGTAAAGTAAACATCTTCTCTGGTCGCGTACTGGAAATCGAAGGCTTAGAATCACTCAAAGTTGAACAAGCTTTCGAACTGTCTGATGCTTCAGCTGAGCGCTCTGCTGCCGGTTGTACCATCAAGTTAGACAAAGAACCTATCATTGAATACCTGAACTCAAACATCATCATGCTCAAGTGGATGATCGCTGAAGGTTATGGCGATCGTCGTACGATTGAACGTCGTATCAAAGGCATGCAAGAGTGGTTAGCCAATCCTGAGCTGATGAGCGCCGATAAAGATGCTGAGTACGCTGCAGTAATCGAAATCGACCTAAATGACATCAAAGAGCCAATCCTGTGTGCGCCAAACGATCCTGATGATGCCGTTTTACTGTCATCTGTTGCGCAAACTAAGATTGATGAAGTGTTCGTCGGTTCTTGTATGACCAACATCGGTCACTTCCGCGCAACCGGTAAGATGCTAGACAAGTTTGCTAAAACTCTGCCAACACGTCTGTGGATTGCACCACCGACTAAAATGGATAGAGATCAACTGACTGAAGAAGGCTACTACGCGATTTTTGGTCGTGTAGGCGCGCGCATCGAGATCCCAGGTTGTTCACTGTGTATGGGTAACCAAGCACGTGTAGCTGAACGTTCAACTGTGGTATCGACTTCTACCCGTAACTTCCCTAATCGTTTAGGTACAGGTGCTAACGTTTACTTAGCCTCTGCTGAACTGGCTGCGGTTGCTGCACTGTTAGGTCGTCTGCCGTCACCTGAAGAATATCAAGAATACGCTAAAGAGTTAGACGCAACTGCAGCTGACACATACCGTTATTTGAACTTCGACCAAATCGAGTCTTACACAAAAAAAGCATCGGAAGTGATCTTCCAGACAGCTGTGTAATCGATTGCCGTTAAGGTAACTTGATGTAAAAGCCAGCGCAAGCTGGCTTTTTTGTGGGTTTGTTTTATTTCTACATCTATATGCATATATGCACCAATGAACCCTATCATAGTCATGCCTTCAGTTCTTACATCACAAACTCGCTACTTACTAATGGTCACGCGTTGTCGTCATTAAAAAATCCATTTAAGCCGATCCGTAGGTCAATCTCACGCTTAGCCCCGTTTAATCTTCTTTTTAAAAGACGAAAGTCTTCTATTTTCATAACTATCAACAAATCATCTGATGGCTTTTGGCTATACATAATGCGAAACAGAGGCGCAGCCTTGACTGAGTTGTGGATAACTTTGGGGGTAAGTGGTGGGTATGATGTGACTAGATTAGATAATTAGCATTAACTGCAAATTTCCTTAAAATAGGGGTTGCACAAAATCCTCTGCTGCCTATAATGCGCATCCACTGACACGGCAGACAGCGTTAAGCAGCCTGATGTGACAGTTCATCGATGAGTTTACTAATTGATGAGTGTTGAGAAAGTTTGCAAAACTCCTTGACGCGAAACGGGAAATGCGTAGAATACGCAGCCCTAGCCAACTGGAAGCGTTCGACGCTCAGTGTGGTACTCAAGTTCTCTTACGAATATTGAGTTGCTCTTTAACAAGATAAAACAAGAAATCTGTGTGGACACTCACAGGTGTTGAGTTAATCGAAACTGCTTAACCTTCGGGTTGGCAGTCAAAAATTTAAATCAATGTAACAATGAGTGTTCATAGCAATATGTACAGTTTGTTTC
>NZ_JAKKSJ010000030.1:0-67572 GCF_025653365.1 Shewanella sp. SW32
AGCGAAGGCAATGTTGTTGTGGGATAGAGCGATGCTGTCGAGACGTTTCATCATAGAAACCATCAACGACCAGTTAAAAAATATCTCTCAAATAGAACACTCTAGACACCGCAGCGTGCATGGTTTTATGCTAAATATGATTGCCGGACTCATCGCCTATCAATTGAAAGACAATAAGCCACAACTGAACCTCACTAACGCAGAGTTTAATGCTATTACAGTTATGGCTTGTTAAACCGATCTCAGGTTGATTAGATATTTAATGTGATTGGTATGAAAGCAAGATGAAGAGAGTGGCGAGCGGGGGATTGGATTGTGTTGGCAACAAAAAGGCGCCGTAGCGCCTTTTCGTTTATAGAAGGTGAAATGCTAGCGCTTACAGCTCCATCACGCCGTCCATTTCAACTTGAGAATCCTTCGGCAATTGCTTCACGCCGATAGCAGCACGGGCTGGGTATGGCTGGCTGAAGTAACGGCTCATGATTTCATTCACTTTAGCGAAGTGGCTTAAATCAATCAGGAAGATGTTGAGCTTAACGATATCGTTGATTGAACCACCCGCAGCAGTACAAACTGCCGTCAGGTTTTCAAATACTTGCACGACTTGCGCTTCAAAATCATCGCTGACAATTTGCATTGTGCTTGGCACAAGCGGGATCTGGCCAGATAAATACACTGTGCTGCCGACTTTAACCGCTTGTGAATAAGTGCCTATGGCCGCTGGGGCGTTTTCGGTCGCTATGATGATTTTTTCTGCCATGACGCTCTCTCTAGTGTTGAGTTAATTAACGATTACGGGATGTGCGCAGTACTTCGGGCAGTACCCTAATTCGGCGCATCACGTTGGCTAAATGGATCCTGTCTTTCACCGAAATCCGCAGGTTGATCAAATACACGCGACCATCACGTTCTTCAGTGCTGAGGTTGTGAATGTTTGAACCTTCGGCGGCAATGATCGAGGTGATCTTCGCCAGTGCACCTTGGTGGTTAACAATTTCGACCCGCAGATTAGCTTGGTAATCAACGCCTTCAACATTATCCCATTGTACGGGAATATACTTGTCTGGCTCGCCTTGATAACCACGAATATTGGCGCAGTTTTCCATGTGTACCACTAAGCCCTTACCTTGGCTCACGTGGGCAATCACGGCATCACCTGGGATAGGGCGGCAACAGTTCGCGAAGGTAACGAGCATGCCTTCGGCGCCACGAATTGGCATCATGTGGCCGTCGCGACTCTCTTGATTCTCAAGATTATCGCCAATCAAACGCTGGGCGATAACAATACTCATGGCATTGCCAAGACCGATATCGGCGAGCAGCGAATCGAGCGTCGTATGTTTAGTATCGCGGATCACTTTTTCAATCTGCTCAGGCGCAATGCTGTCGAGTTTAGTTTTGCCTAGCGCATGGTTGAGCAGGCGGCGACCGAGTGCAATCGCATCATCACCTTTAAGGCTTTTCAGCACTTGGCGGATTTTAGCGCGAGCTTTACCGGTTACCACAAAGTTCAGCCAAGCGGCATTAGGACGGGCGCCTTTAGCGGTAATGATTTCAACGGTTTGGCCTGAAATTAACGGCTGGCTAAGCGGATACGCTTGGCGATTAACACGGGCGCCGACGCAAGTATTACCCACGTCCGTATGCACTTCGTAGGCAAAGTCTACCGCGGTGGCATTGACGGGTAATTCCAGAATGCGACCTTCGGGGGTGAACACATAAATCTCTTCAGGGAAGAGTTCAGTCTTCACGTTTTCAACGAATTCGAATGAGGTGCTAGCGCTTTGTTGTAGCTCCAACAAGCTTTGCATCCACTTACGGGCACGCACTTGAGTCGTCGTGCCTTGGCCTGTTTGCGCACCGCCTTTGTAGGCCCAGTGTGCGGCAACCCCTTTGTCGGCCATCTGATCCATATCTTCGGTACGAATTTGGATCTCAACGGGCACGCCGTGTGGACCAAATAAAGAGGTATGGAGTGACTGATAACCGTTGGCTTTAGGGATGGCGATATAATCTTTGAAACGACCGGGACGAGGTTTGTACAGTCCGTGCATGGCGCCGAGTACGCGATAACAAGTGTCGATGGAATCGACTATCACCCTAAAGGCGTAAATATCCATGACTTCTTGGAATTGCAGCTCTTTACTCTGCATCTTGTTATAGATGGAGTAGAGGTTTTTCTCGCGACCTTTAACTTTTCCCGGAATACCCGCATCGTTTAAGCGCGTATACACAGCGGCTTCGATGCCTTGGATCAATTCTTTGCGATTGCCACGGGCGGCTTTAACGACTTCTTTAAGCACCCGATATCGCATTGGATAATAAGCTTGGAAACCTAAGTCTTCTAACTCTGTCTTGATGTTATGGATACCAAGACGGTTAGCGATAGGTGCGTAGATTTCTAAGGTTTCGCGGGCGATACGGCGACGTTTGTCGGGACGCAGTGCGCCTAAGGTACGCATGTTGTGGGTTCTATCGGCAAGCTTGATGAGGATAACGCGGATATCCTGCGTCATCGCCATCATCATTTTACGGAAGTTTTCAGCCTGAGCTTCTTTCTTGTCGCGAAATTTAAGCTTATCGAGTTTTGACACGCCTTCGACGAGTTCGGCCACCGCGACACCGAATAATTCGGCTAAATCGTCTTTGGTGACATGGGTATCTTCGATAGTGTCGTGGAGCAGTGCTGCCATCAGCGTCTCATGATCAAGACGCATGTCAGCAAGGATGCGGGCAACCGCAACCGGATGAGTAATATAAGGTTCGCCACTCGTGCGCATTTGCCCTTCGTGGGCATCGCGCGCAATCTGGTACGCCTGCTTGAGCAATTCTACCTGTTCAGGTTCTAAGTAACCGGAAGCAGACTCCTTTAGACCTTCAAACAGATACAAGTGGCAGCTCTCCTTTTACCTAAATAGGTTTTTACTCAAAAACTATAATGAACGACCTTCAGCAATGGCTGCAACCGCTGCAATTTCAGCGGCTTCACGTTCACGCACCGTTTGACGCTCATCGGCATCTAAGGTGTGAGCGTTAACTAAACCTAGTTCGATTTCACGCAGGGCGATAACCGTGGGTTTGTCGTTCATCTCTTCAACCATAGGGTCTTTACCCTGCACGGCGATTTGGCGAGCACGACGCGCCGCAACCAAGATCATATCAAAACGGTTGCCGATTTGTTCTACGGCGTCTTCTACAGTTACGCGAGCCATGTGTTGAAACTCCAGTTTATCTAGGGAAAAAATGACGCAAAATTGTACACTATGACAGCTATCCTGCCAACAGATCGTGAAGCATATCATTTTGCGCGTGGATCTGACTAGCACCTGTTAAGCGCTGACTGCGAATGATGGCACGCAAATCGGCTAAGGCAGTGTCAAAATCGTCGTTGACGATAATAAAATCATATTCTTTATAGTGGGACATTTCCGATACGGCTTGTGCCATACGGCTGGCGATAACATCGCTACTGTCTTGTCCGCGACCTGTGAGGCGGCGCTCTAGCTCGGCTTTAGAGGGTGGTAGAATAAACACACCAACGGCCTCTGGCATCACGGCTTTAACTTGTTCGGCACCTTGCCAGTCGATATCGAGGAAAACATCGATACCTTGGGTGAGCGTATGTTCGATCACATGGCGCGAGGTACCATAGTAATTGCCAAACACTTCTGCCCATTCAAAAAAGGCATTTTCAGCAATTAAGGCTTTGAATTGCTCAACATTAACGAAGTGATAGTGTTGACCATCAACTTCACCTGGGCGTGGTGCGCGGGTGGTATGAGATACCGAAACCTGCATGTCGGCTGGCTTGTCTTTAAGCAAGGCTGAAATCAACGAGGATTTACCTGCGCCACTTGGCGCCGACACAATAAATAAATTTCCGCGTGCGGTCATGAGCTAAATATCCAATGGGTTAACGCAAGAAGGGCCCAGAAAGCCGAGTATTATACCGATTTTGACCATAGAAATACTAGGGCTTGTTGGCTGGCAATTTAAGCCTATTTTAGATTTACTTCGATATTATGTGCATTTTTATCCGACTTGGGTCGTAGGCACTGACAATTGCGGGTAAATTGGTTACGCTCGTGCGAATAAGGCAATGAGTGTCTTTTTGTATCTCGTTTTTACAACAATAAAGGAAGGGTCGTGCTGTTAAAATCTCTTTTCTGCCTTCACGGGCGTGATTCTCGTCCCCGTTTTGTCGCAATCAGTGTTGGCGTTTACGTCTGTATTGCATTTGCCGCCGCTGCTTTTGGGGCTAATTTTCTGATGTATTTGCTGGCATTGTTGGGTCTACCTTTATTAGGGCTCACCAGTTTGCGTCGTTTGGCCGATGCCGATAAGTCAAAAGGCTTGATTGGCGTATTTCTATTGCCGTTAATAATTTTCATCGGCCTGTTAGCGGCCGATGTGCATATTGCCTTAATTGGATTGAGTTTAGTGTTAGCCGCGGGACTGACATTTTGGGGCTGGCGCTTTCCTGCACCAACGATAGTGGATTATCGCTACGGTTATTTCGGTCCTGAGCTGGATGCACCAACATCACAGGCAATGCCTAGGCGCCGTGTGGAACCGACTATCGTTCCTAAAACCATCGCACCTAAAACCATAGATCCTAATACTATAGACCCTAAAGCCATGGCATCTAAAACTGCCATAGATCCTAACATCATTGACCCTAAACCTATTGTTGCTCAAGACGTTGCCGTAAGACAATCGGCAAAATCTACCTCTCACATTCAAGCACAACCTCAAGCTGAAAGGCATGAGCCACATGTTGAGCAGCTTCATGCCCAAACCATTAGCGCTGAGACTGTGTCTGAGCCAGAGGTCGATTTATCGACCCATGTTGAATCTGTTTTAACATCGCCGAGGGTTGAGCCGAGTGTTAGCGCGGCGGAGGCAGAGCGAGAGGCGTTGCGTCAAGATGAGCTGCGCTTTGATGCGTTAACTCGAATGACGCAGAATCCTGCCGATTTTGTGATACCAGACAGCCATGCGGATTTTCGTCCTGCTAATACTAGCCGCGTTGAACAGACCCACATTGAGTTGGTCGATGTCGATGTGGACAATGTTGATTTGAAACATGTCGACTTTACTGCGGCGCAATTAGATCCTGCCGAGCGTAGTGCTGAACCCGGTTGGCGTTTTACCGCCGAAGAAGATGACGAGCCTGACAGCTTTAACGATAGAGATCATGCCGAAGAAGTGCGTCAGCGCCGCGCCGAAGCAAAAGATTCTGGTTCGATGACCGAGCTATTTCGCGGTTTATTTGAGTTTTTGGCGCCACTAAAGCGTTTCTTGGTGTTGCCTAAGATTAAACTGCCGAAAGTGGAACGCCGTTATTGGCGCCCAGCAGGAATTAGCTGTGGCGTAGTGCTCTTGATTGCCTTGGTGTGGGGCCTTTGGCCAAATGGCGACTCTGAGACAGGTGATGGTGCAGAAGTTGTCACGGTTAACGCGATTGCGCCCTATGCGGGTGAGCGGGTGACGCTCGCGTTACCGGACGGTTTTTCTGTGGCGCTGGAGGATGACATCTTGATCATGCGTTGGCTCGGTGAGAAAGGTAAAGCACAAAATCTGTGGTCCTTAGCGACGGCAAAGGGAGATAAAACTTGCAGCGTCTTATCCTTTAACAATGGCACTGACTATCGTCCTGTGACTGTGGATCTGAAAGCGGATTCCGCTTCAGAGGCGCGATTCTCACCACTCGATACTCAGGCCATCATTATTGACCTCGCCCGCCGAGGTAATATTAGCCTGTGTGGTTATAAGTTCAGTCTTAAGGGCAGCCAAGCGATATTGGAACAAAATCGCACCTTTGGCGATTATATTGCTCGTTAAAAAAGTCTGCAGCTAAGTCGATAAAAATTCTGCTTAAATGCTAGTCACAATTAGAGGGGTAGATTACACTTTTGCTCCTCTTTTTCTCAAACCGTACTTTAGGTTGTTTAGGTCGCTGCGGTTTGGGGAAACACCTTTAAATTTGAACTGAATATATCAATCCAGCATGAATACAGAATTGACCTTAGTCATTATGGCTGCGGGGCTAGGTAGTCGTTTCGGCGGCGATAAGCAATTGGCGGCACTCGGCCCCGCGGGTGAACCCATGTTGGTGCTATCAATCATGTCGGCCATTCGCAGTGGTTTTCAGCGTGCTGTGCTGGTGATCCGCCCAGAATTAGAAAGTGAATTAACTGAGATCCTGACACGATTTTTGCCAGCCGATTTTGAATATCATTTTTGCTATCAAGTCTTAACGGATTTACCCGAAGCGGCGCAGTTGGCGGATGTTAGCCACAGGCTTAAACCTTGGGGCACGGCCCATGCACTCTGGAGTGCGCGCCATCTCGTTAAAGGGTCAATGGCCGTTATCAATGCCGATGATTTTTATGGTGATAGCGCTTTTGCTTCCTTAGCCAAAGGCTTAAGCACGAGGCCAACCGAGTGGATGATGGTGGCTTATCCCATAGAACTCACGTTGTCGGAACACGGTGGCGTTAATCGTGGTTTGTGTCAGGTTGAAAATGGTCAGCTTAAATCGGTCGCCGAATGGCTCAATATCGCCGAGCAAGCTGGCCACTTAATGGGTGATGGCCCGCAGGGTCATGCTAATTTGCCGGCGCACTCCTTGGTCTCTATGACATGCTGGGGCTTCTCCCCAAACATATTTGATGTTATTAAACGTGAATTAACCGAATTTATCGGGCAACAGGGTCAACAACCTAAGTCTGAATGCTATTTACCCGCCATAGTACAAGCGGGAATTGAGCAAGGTTTGCCTGTGTATGTCGATGTTGCCTGTGAGCCATGGCTTGGCGTGACTTATCCGCAGGACACTGTCTGGGTAAAACAAAAATTAACGGAGTTATTGAGTGATTAAACTCATCAGGCAGTCAGTGTTGCCTCATTTTGGTATTGAATCTGCCGAGGCGAAAATTTCTGCCCTCGGTAATGGCCACATTAATGACACCCTTTTAGTGCGCTGGCCTGCGGGCGAATTGGTATTGCAGCGAATTAACACTGAGGTATTTAAAACACCCAACGCTTTGGTCTGCAATGCCGATAAAATTAGCCATCATTTATGCGCTAAGTCATTGCAGCAACAATACGGCCTTAAAGTCGTTAGCCCATGTTTAACCCAAGAGGGTGAGCTGGCTATCGATTTAGGCGAGCAAGGATTTTGGCGTGCGATCAGTTACTTGCCCCATAGTCTTAGCATTGAAGTGGTTAAGTCGGAACAAGAAGCGGAAATGGCGGCCAAGGCCTTTGGGCATTTTGCCTCTGCCTTGAGTGATTTTGATGCGACAGAGCTTGAAGATGTGATCCCTCAATTTCACCATTTACCGGGACGCATGGCCTTACTAAAGCAGGCCGCTGAACTCGATAGTCAACATCGTTTAGCGCTCTGCCGTCATTGGGTCGATTACGCGTTATCTCAGCAGGCTTTGCTGGATGAACTTGCAGAAATATCACCAAAGCTGCCGCTACGAATTTGTCATAACGACACTAAAATCAATAACATGCTTTTTGATAAACGTGACATGTCCAGCATGGCGATTATCGATTTAGATACCTGTATGAAAGGTCATCTTATGTATGACTTCGGCGACATGGTACGCACTTTCTGCTCGCCAGAGGAGGAGGACTCTACGGCCTTGGATAAAGTCCAAGTTCGCCAAGACATCTTCGCCGCAATTTGCCGTGGCTACTTGAGCGAGTTGGGTGACGTTTTAACGGAAGACGAAAAGCGCAGTCTGTGGCTCGGTGCTCGGGTGATTTGTTTGATGATAGGTGTGCGTTTTTTAACGGATTATCTTAACGGTGATGTGTATTTTCACATCCACCGCGAAGGCCATAATTTAGACCGCGCCGCCAACCAGTTTACCTTGTACCAAAGCTTGCTCGACCAAGAGGCTGTGCTTAAAGCTAATTTCTAATTCAGCGCTTGGATATCTGTACATTGGTATCTGTGTACTGATCCAATGTTAAAGCGTGTAGTCGAAAAACTTACGGCTTTGTGGGCCTGCGCTATTGGTGTTGACCTTGTTGGGGTGTTTATATTCGCCCCAACTTGCCACGTTGCGGCCCACGTTAAGTTTAGGGAAACTCAGTGGCTCGCTTAAACCTAATGCGACATCGCTATTCTCCGCGTTTGCTTCCATTCCCAAAAATTGCAGTAACTGACTCAAGCTTCCTGCATGGCTAACATCAATTGAAATAAAGTCTTCCCGCCCACTAAAGTAAGCGAACACTTCTTGCTGATGCTTTTGATAACAAGCAATTAAGTGCTCACTGCTGGCAGGTTCCGCCACTTTATCTATGGCGAAAGTATGCCTAAAACTGCGCTTTAATATTGGATGGAAGCGGCCTGTTTTTTCATCCAAATGGGGCGACATTTTACCAAGTAACATCTGCATCGAAGGCAACCAAGTATTGATATCGCGGTCGAGATAGACAAACACAGCCTCGGGAAATAATAAATCCAACTGCTGATAATCGCTGAAACAAGGCGTGTCAGACACTGCATCGGCCAGCATAAATGCCTGTTTAGTAAAGGCCATGTGCGCCACTTTTAGCCCTTGCTCCAATAGCGCAACACTCACACTCGTGGTGCCCGTGCGTGGCAAACCTATGATAAAGACCTTCTGCTTTTTCACCTTTATCTGTTCGTCACTGAGCGCATTCGACTGGACTGGATGCATTGCATCTGGCGTAGCAATCTGTGAATTACCAGTAGGTTGAACATTGCCGATACGCTGTGCATTAGCAGTACATTGTACGTGAGTAGAGGTTGGTGAATTGTTGGCGTTATCAGGCATAGGTTAGGCTCAGAATGTGTGTCAGCGGTGCGGTAAAGCCGTAAGTTATCACCTCGGCGTTTCACATTGGCGTGTCAAATCAGCGGCGGTATTATATCTCAGCGCGAAGGCTTTGTCGGTAGTATACCCAAACAACCTGAAGATGCAGGATTCAGCGGGAGTTTAACGCACTTTAGGTAATGCCATTTATTGCTCCTGCATAAATGGCATTCACGCCATCCATGGCGATTGCGGTTATTTGCAGACCTAGCGGGCTAAGTTAAAAATAACCAACACCGCATAAAGTGCGTTAAAACCCGCCGGGACGGAGCGCCTAGGGTACTCCACTTCCGTGTTGCATCAATTCAAAAGGTGGCCGACATTCTGTCATTGATGCGCCTTGAATTGAATCACCCTAGACGCTCTGAAACTCGTATATTCAGGTAGCTTGGGTATATACATAAAAGTCACACACAACGGCAATGCACCCAGTAAAGGCGCACCGTATTGCGTGATAGCTGAAGCATCGCTGCACAATAATAGTAAGTGTGGAAGCCCATAAGGCTTAGAAACGAGATCCCGGATTACCAACAAGGCTCATTTCCCTGCATTGGATAGCCATGTTGGTATTGATGAGGCGATTATTAGCGCTATTCGACTCATAATGTGAGGCGAATATATTTGTTAATCGCCTCATTATGTGAGTAGAATAGGCTTGTTATTCGACTCATGGGGTAGATATGTGGATTTGGCAGCAAGCCGATTGGCCTAAGTTTCATTGGAACACCAGCAGCATTGATGCCTTGCTGCGTCAGGTCTATTTCAATCAGGGCCAACTGCTTGGCAAGCAAATGCTAAGTCACGACGATAGCTTATTAACTTCAGACGCTGCACTCGACACCTTACTCGCTAACATTATCCATTCCAGTGCGATCGAAGGTGAAATGCTCAATGCTGCTTCGGTGCGCTCATCCTTAGCTAAAAAACTTGGCGTGACTGAAGACAAACCGTATCCGACAACAGCGCAAACCGATGGTTTGGCTGACATTATGCTCGATGCCTTAAAAAATTTAGATACAGAGTTAACCCTTGAGCGGATATTAGGTTGGCATAAACAGTTATTTCCCCAGAGTTATACATTGTTTAACCCCGTTATTGGTGGAACACTACGTGGCGATACGCCTATGCAAGTTGTCTCAGGCCGCATTGATAAACCAACGGTACATTTTGAGGCACCCTCTAGAGCGGCATTGGATGCTGAACTCTCGCAGTTTATCGAATGGTTTAATGCTTCACGGCAAGCGCAGGTTTTAGATCCGCTTATCCGTGCGGCGATAACTCACCTTTGGTTTGTGACTCTGCATCCGCTTGATGATGGTAATGGGCGCATCACGCGCTTATTGACTGATTTAGCTTTGGCGCAAGCGGAGAAACGCTCGATTCGTTTTTACGCTATGTCGGTCAGTATTCTTGCCCGTCGCCAAGCTTACTATGACATTTTAGAGTCTACCCAAAGGGGCGATGTCGATATTACTCCTTGGTTAGTCTGGTTTTTTGAAACCCTCAATGATTGCTTACTCAATGCGATGGCAGATGTGGGCAGAACGCTGTCGAAAACGCAGTATTGGCAAAGTGTCGACCAATCTTTATTGAGTCAAGAGCAAGCCAAAGTACTCAATCGGATGTTAGATGGCGATTTTGAGTTAGGGATAAATAGTAGCCAGTATCAAAAGGTCGCTAAGGTGAGCCGCGCCACTGCTACTCGTCATCTTGCGCAAATGGTTGAACAGCGGTTTTTAGTTAAAGCCGACGCCGGCGGCCGAAGTACCAGATACTTATTGCCGAGCGGAAAATAGAGGCAAGTTTACCTTTGTGGTGGTGCTCAATGATCACTTGCCGAACATCTTTCCCGTGTGTAATGACGGCCTTTATCGTAAGTAATCGATTAGTTTAAAGCCTAGGCTGTATTAACGTACTATCGCAAAGGATAAAGCCATCACACAAATCGCAATTTGAATCAAATTGTTATGTGATATATTCGCTACAACTTTGATTGTTAGTCTTGGGGCATATCTGGCTATGGAACAGGTCGGGATTTACGAAAAGCTTATTACTCAACTCGTTGAGCAGCGCTTAGATAAGGACATATTTTTTATTGGAGAAAGGAAGCTAGAAGTTGCTGAGGCAAGTGTTTGGCTTTCACGTTTTCTTACTAAAGTAATTGAATATGTGATTAATTCAGTTCCCGCAGATGAAAACCAAGTTATCAATCAAATCAGTTTGGCTAATCGGTTAGTGATGTGGCTCAAAGAGCACATTAACGATGATGATTTTATTGATGAAAATCTCATCGATAGCCAAGGTAGGATACTTACTGCTCTCTTTAACAAGCAAAATCCTATTGCAACTGATTTACCTAAATATACGGCCGCCATATTTCCATTAACGGGGCTCACTCAGAGTGAGCTTTTTTGTGGTAGTAATGCGGGATTATCGCTTGAGAGTGAGCTTAAGCGTGAGATCCGCTCATCGGATAAAATCTATTGGCTGGTGTCATTTATCAAGTGGGCGGGGATTCGCATCTTCAAGCATGAACTTGAGGAGTTTACACGCAGTGGTAAAGAGTTACGCATCATCACTACATCGTATATGGGCGCGACTGATGCTAAAGCCGTCGAGTTTCTAGCCAGTTTACCCAATACCCAAGTTAAATTAAGTTACAACACTAAGGGTGAAAGGCTGCATGCAAAGTCCTATTTATTTCTACGAAATACGGGTTTTCATACCGGTTATATCGGTTCTTCAAATTTATCGCATTCAGCATTGACCAGCGGGCTTGAGTGGAACCTTAAGATCACAACCCAAGAAATTCCCCACATCATTGAGAAATCACTCAGTACATTTGAAACTTACTGGCAATCGAACGAATTTGAGCTTTTTAGCGGTGATGCGAGTAGTAAAGAAAAGTTAAACAATGCGTTGAAAGAAGCGAAAAGCAGTGGCACTGAATCGAGCTCATTTCATTTTGACATTAAGCCGTTTGCGCATCAGCGAGAAATCCTCGAACAGCTTGCAGTAGAGCGAAGCGTTCATGGCCGTTTTAAAAATCTCATCGTCGCGGCAACAGGCACGGGTAAGACTATTATTTCCGCATTCGATTTCGCGCGGTTTTATAAGCTGCATCCAGAAGCCAATTTTCTATTTGTTGCCCACAGGCAAGAAATTTTACAGCAAGCTCTCAGTGCTTATCGCGGTGTGTTAAAGAATAATCAATTTGGCGAGCTATGGGTGGCAGAGCATAAACCTAATAGTTACAAACATTTATTCGCATCTATCCAAAGCTTGAATCTGCAACTTGATACCCTGCCATTAGCTGCTGATTTTTATGATTATATTGTTATTGATGAAGTCCATCACGTTGCTGCGAATAGTTACCGTGGGCTATTAGCTCATTTTGAGCCGACGATTTTACTTGGGCTCACGGCAACCCCTGAACGGCATGATGGTGTCGATATTTTGGCTGACTTCTGCGGTGTCATTGCCGCTGAAATACGTTTACCAGAAGCCATTAATCAACGGCATTTATGTCCATTTCAATATTTTGCGATCGATGATGCGACAGATCTTCGCAAGTTAAATTGGAGCCGTGGTCGTTATGACGTCGCTGAGCTGAGCAATTTATACACTCACAATGAACAACGCGTGACGCGCATTATTCGCAGCCTAGCTGAAACCGTAACTGATATTGACAATATTAAGGCGTTAGCCTTTTGTATAACCAAGGAACACGCCGAGTATATGGCGAAGAAGTTCAATTTGGCGGGGATCAGCGCTGATGTGCTGACCAGTGATAATAGCTCTGAACGACAACAAAAGCGGCAGAGCTTGGTCAGTGGCAAATTATCCATTTTGTGTGTGGTGGATATTTTTAACGAAGGTGTCGACATTCCAGAAGTGGACACCTTGTTGTTTTTACGGCCAACGGAAAGCTTGACCATATTCCTGCAGCAACTTGGCCGTGGCTTGCGTCTCACCGATGATAAGCAGTGCTGCACAATATTAGATTTTGTCGGAAATTCACGCGATGAATATGATTTTTCACAGAAATTTAGAGCGTTAGTCGGTAAAACCAATCAGTCGATAAAAGATGAAATTCTGAATGACTTTCCGCATCTACCGCTAGGGTGTCGAATTGAGCTTGAGGAAAAAGCGCAGTCGATGATTTTGCGCAATATTAGCCGCGCAACGCTCAATGCCAATCGATTAACCAGTCTAATGGCAAACTTTAAATATCAAACTGACTTGCCGCTCACGCTAGGCAACTTCTTACGTCTTAATCCGCAAGTAACCTTGGAAGACATTTATCGCATCAGGATTAATGGCCAATGTGGATGGACCTTATTAGTCGAGGCTGTTCAGGGTAATCAAATTGCTGAACCTACTGCGCAGTCCGATTTAGCCAAAGCCTATTATCGCGCGATTAACTTTCACTTGCTCGGCTGTACTTCATTATCCTATTTAATCTTTATCAAACAGTTATGCCAAAATGATTTTGTCTTTAATGGGTTGGATCCTATTCAAAATCAGTTTGCTTTGATGTGTCATTACAACTTTTGGGATAAGTCAGGTACAGCTCTAAACGTTAACAGTTTAGCGGCTAGCTTGCTGATGCTACGTAATAAGCCGTTGCAGGAAGAGTTATTGGCAGTATTGGCGATACTGATTAACCGGATACACCATCAAGAAATGGATTTGGAATTAGCGCAGCCCAGCGCATTGAAAGTGCATTCTCGTTATACTCGTGAGCAAATTTTAGCGGCAATTGGTGCAAGTACATTTGTGGCTAAATCGCCCTCAAGGGAAGGTGTGCTTGCGATTAATGAGCAAAACCTCGAGTGTTTATTTGTGACGTTAAATAAATCAGAGAAGCAGTTTTCACCGACAACCATGTATCACGACTATGCCATTAGCGAGCATCTATTCCACTGGCAATCGCAAAATAGCGCACGGCCAGAACGAGGTAGGGGTCTTAGTTATATTGAGCAACAAAAGCTGGGGAAAACTGTGCTGTTGTTTGTTCGAGAGCAATCAAAAAATGAAAATGGCCGCACTATGGGATTCGTGAATTTTGGAAAAGTGCATTATGTCAGCCATAACGGTTCACAACCCATGAATGTCACATGGCGATTAGAACAACCAATCCCTGATGTAATGTGGCATGACGCGGCTAAACTGGCTGTGGGCTAAGTACTACTTCCCCAGTCTTTCTGCCAACTTCTCCATCAAAAACTCGATCAATACACTCACCTTAGTCGGCAAATATTTCCGCTGCGGATAAACCGCGTAGATGCCATGTTCGGGGAGGGGATGGTCTGTGAGCAAAGCTTGTAGGCGGCCTGCTTGTAAGTCGGCGTCGACCATGAAGCGGGGCAGGTTGGCTATGCCTAGACCATCGAGTGTGGCTTGGTGGATAGCATCACTATTGTTGACTTGGTAGTTACCGTTTGGCTGGATGCGCGTAGTGCCCTGCGGGCTTAAGAAGGTCCATTCAACACCATCACGAAAATATGAGTAGAACAAACAGTTATGTTGGCTGAGTTGCTGCGGCGTTTGTGGCGCAGCGTGGCGAGCAAGATACTCGGGTGAGGCGCATATGACACTTAAACAAGGGGTGATTTTACGGGCAATAAGGCTTGAATCTGGTAGATCACCGATACGAATCGCCAGATCAAATCCGCCAGCAATTAAATCGGTTGTCTTATCATCCATCTGCATTTGCAGCTGTATTTTCGGGTAAAGGCGCAGAAACTCGGGGATCAAAGGGGCGATATGCAAGCGACCAAATACCATAGGGACGGCGATGCGTAAATTGCCCTGAGGCGCTTGTTGTAGCTCAGAAATGGCGTCTAACCCTTCCTCTGCGAGTTTAACGGCAGGACGAACATAGTCAAAATAGCGGGCGCCCGCTTCGGTAAGACTTAAGCTGCGAGTGGTACGGTGCAAAAGTTGAATACCCAGACTTTGTTCTAATAGGGTAATGCGTTTACTCACAGCCGATTTACTTAGTCCAAGCTTTTGACTGGCCAGCGAAAAGCTACCGCATTCCACTACAGTGACAAAGATAGGTAGTGCTGAAAAGTGCTCCATGGTGTCCTTAGATTATCGCGTTCCCCTGCCATTATTGTTGATGATACCTCAACAGTCAGTTTTTATTATCGTGGTTATCATCGCCCTTGATGCAAGGTAGACTAATGCACTTGCTGATTGCGGGTGTCGACTGTGAAGCCTAGTTATTTTCACTCTCATCGCTCATGTTTATCGCTTATCTTGATTACTGCTAGGTAGTTAGCCACAGTGTTGCCGCAATCGCCGATGTACCATTCTCTATGCCACTGAACGGCATAGGATGGGTCTTAGCTATTTTGTCAGAAAGAGAGTTCCTATGTCCTTGCCTTACCAATGGATTTTGTTCGATGCCGATGAAACCCTATTTTATTTCGATGCCTTAAAAGGGCTTAAATTGATGTTTAGTGAGTTTGGGGTCGATTTTACCCAAGCCGATTTTGATGAGTATCAGTTAGTTAACAAACCACTTTGGGTCGATTATCAAGATGGCAAGATAACTGCTGCTGAGTTGCAGACCATACGTTTCGAGCCTTGGGCAGCCAAATTATCTGTCACGGCGATGACGCTTAATAGTGCCTTTTTATCGGCAATGGCCGAAATTTGTTCGCCGCTACCCGGTGCCCGCGAGTTATTAGCCGCGCTCCAAGGTAAGGCAAAATTAGGCATCATCACTAACGGTTTCACTGAGCTACAAACCGTGCGATTAGAGCGTACAGGCTTACAGCATCATTTTGATATTTTAGTGATTTCAGAAAAAGTCGGCATAGCCAAACCTGATGTGGGCATCTTCGAACATGCCTTCGAACTCATGGGTCATCCTGAGCGCGATGCTGTGCTCATGGTCGGTGATAACCCGCATTCAGATATCCAAGGCGGTATCAACGCAGGTATTCATACTTGTTGGTATAACGTCCACGGCCACGATGTACCCGCCGGTATCGCCCCACACTATCAAGTGAGCTCGCACCAAGAGCTGCAAAAAATCCTGTTACCGTAAATAATTGTTCACTGAGCCTAGCTCAGCACTTCGCACTCGATATTTTTGGCTAAGAGTGAGTGCTTTAACTGATATTTCCTCAGTGCCATAAAATACAAACAGCCCTTACATTAAGGGCTTTTTGGTATCTAAAACGCGTTAACTATCATTACTCAACGTTTTGGAACTGAATGTTGGTTTCTTATTGTTGCTATATAAATCAATGTGTTGAATTTAATTTCTTTATTTTTAAGTGATATTAGTCACCACTTTAGTCCCACTTTGTTAAGTGTGAAGTGGTTAGTTGTGTCGGTTCTGCATTTCAATTAAATTCAGCACTCCTTGGCAATGACTCCCCCATTTCTTTTGTCTTTTATGGTCAGGCTACCCGCCATAGCGGGTTGAACTATATTTAACGCCTATAGCGTGTGAATGTGTTTTTTAACGGCTTAAGCGTGTAAACCTTGATTTACCTGCTTTAGCGTGTACAGTAAGAGTTAAGAACAGTTTAAAGGTAAAGCTATCATGAAGGTGACCAACGCAAAACAGTTGAGTACGTATCTAAAAGATGCGCGACTGAACGCACAGCTCTCGCAAAGCAAGGTGGCTAGCAAGGTAGGTATTCGCCAGGATACCGTTTCAAGCTTTGAGTTGAACCCGGATTCGACCAAATTAGAAACGCTGTTTAAGATCCTTTCTGCATTAAACCTAGAGCTAGATATAAAGGTTCGGAATCCACAGCTGGTGGATGAGCGCCGCCATGATAACGCCACCGTGCCTGAGCAAGAATGGAAGGAGGAGTGGTAATGGCAGTGCTTGATGTTTATATGAATGGCTACCTTGTGGGTGAATTGACCAAATCATCCACAGGCTCTCATCAGTTTGCGTATGCCCAGCAGTGGCTAGCGATACCCGGTAGTCGCCCAATTTCTTTGTCTATGCCGCTACGCAAGCAAGCCTATAAAGGTGATGAAGTTTATAACTTCTTCGATAATTTGCTACCTGATAATCTCGAAGTGAGAAACAGGGTCGTTGCTCGTCATAATGCTGATTCGACACAAGCGTTTGACTTACTCGCTAAAATTGGTCAAGACAGTGTGGGTGCATTACAGCTTGTCCCCCATGGTCAGCCCCCCTTTGATACCAAAAAGATTGAGTCTAAACCGCTATCCGATAAGCAGTTGGAAAATGTACTCAAGGGTTATCAGTCCAATATCCCCTTAGGCATGCTAGCCGATGACGATGACTTTAGGATTTCTATTGCCGGTGCCCAAGAAAAGACGGCATTACTTAAACTCAATGGAGAGTGGCGATTACCTATCAAATCGACACCCACTACCCATATCATTAAGCTACCTATAGGTGAAATAAACAGCCACTCTCACAGTATAGATATGTCTGACAGCGTCGAGAATGAATACCTGTGCATGATGATAGTCAGAGAGTTTGGCTTAGATGCACCCCGGTGCTCAATAATCAAAGTGGGTGATATTAAAGCGCTTGCTGTGGAGCGATTCGATCGCAGGCTCTCTTCAGATGGCACATGGATTATGCGGCTGCCCCAAGAGGACTTTTGTCAGACATTAAATATTCCACCAGCGAAGAAATATGAGAGCCATGGTGGCCCGGGTATTGAACAAATTATGCCTTATCTATTGGGTTCGATGAACTCGGAGCGCGACAGATATAACTTCATCAAGTCTCAGGTTTTGTTTTGGCTTTTAGCCGCAACCGATGGTCATGCTAAAAACTTCTCACTCTTCATTGAGGTCGATGGCGGATATCGACTAACGCCTTTTTACGATATTTTATCCATGTACCCTGTTATTGGTGGTAAAGGCTTAAATATTCGTGATGCCAAGCTCGCTATGGGCCTCAAGGCGGCTAAGGGTAAGAAGTATCAAATCAATCAAATTTTTCCACGGCACTTTATCCAAACTGCTAAAGCTGTGGGCTTTGATACTGGGATTATGATGGAGATGATGCGCGACATTGCTGACAAGGTAGAGGCTGTGGTTGTTAAGGTTAAAGCGCAGCTGCCAGATGATTTTCCACCACACATACAGGATTCAATATTGAACGGTTTAACTGACAGAATTAAGCGCATAGCTTAGAAACGGTAATGGTTAGGTGACATTAATCGTATTGAGTCAAGCTGTTTCAATTTTTACTCTAGTTTTAAATCAGTTGTATGTGTCGATTAATTGCTGCTTTGTAAACATGTTTGCAATACATGTCGATTGAATCGACATCAGCCACAACTTAATTATGCTAATTTTCTGTACCCATTTTCATCTTGTTGAGGCAAACACAGTGGCTTGGACTAGGTGTTAAATTAATACACGACACCATATAAGTTGGATGCACAGGTATGGCATGTATCGCTATTAAACATGTGGCCAATATTCTTCATTTTTTGCAATGTATGGATTTTCTTCACTGATTGATACTGTTTGAGCTCTTCAGGTGTTAAAAATCGTTTTTTCAGTCACCAACTCGATGAGTGGCGTATTCGCACATAGATCTACAGAGTCCAATAAGCCAAAAGGTTTGAATCTCGGGACATGCGGTCAACCATAGCAAAAAAGTGACTCGACATTGTTAGGGATGACTAAACCAATAAAACGGTAAGTCCATTCAGGATTGCCGATAAAGTGGATGGCATTTTGCTCTAAAAGCGATTCAATCGTAGGTATGGTATTTAGTTCCATTACAAATCCTTGTGTATTAATGCACTGCATAGCGTCCGATTTTGAGCATTTCAAAAGCACTTTTAACAGGTTTTTTCTCAGTGCCATAAAATACAAAAAGCCCTTAAATTAAGGGCTTTTTGGTATCTAAAACGCGTTAACTATCATTACTCAACGTTTTGGATCTGCTCGCGCATTTGCTCGATGAGCACTTTAAGTTCAACTGCGGCTGAGGTGATTTCAGTGCTGATGGATTTAGAGGCGAGTGTGTTCGATTCGCGGTTGAATTCTTGCATCATAAAATCTAAACGGCGACCTTCGCTGCCGCCTTTTTTGAGGATGCGGCGAGCTTCGGCCACATGGGCTTCGAGTCTGTCCATTTCTTCGGCGACATCTTGTTTCTGAGCCAGAAGCACCATTTCTTGCTCGATGCGGGCTGGGTCGAGTTCACCTTTGATTTCTGCAAGGCGGTTGGTGAGCTTTTCGCGTTGATACAGCATCACCGTTGGCATGTGCTCGCGTACGACCGCGATTTGCTCGCTGACTCCGTCTAAGCGGCTTAACAGCATGTCTTTGATGGCTTCGCCTTCACGGCCACGGGCTTCGATGAATTGATCTATGGCTGAGTCGAAGGCTGTCATCAGATCGGCGCCGATGGCATCCATATCTTGTTCACCGCTCGCTAGCACGCCCGGCCAGCGCAGGATGTCGGTCAGATTGACATCGCCTTGTCCCGCTTCTTGCTTGAGCCAAGTGGCGGCGCCTAATAGCTGTTTTGCTAGCGCTTGATTCAACTGTAGCTCGTTATTGCTGTTATCTGCCAATTCGTAACGCAAATTGACTTCCACTTTGCCGCGGCTTAAACGTTTACGAAGGCGGTCGCGCAGTACGGGTTCGAAGCTGCGGAATTGCTCGGGTAAACGTAGGTAAGTTTCGAGATAACGTTGATTGACTGAGCGAATTTCCCAGGAGGCAGTGCCCCATTGTGCTTTGTGCTCGATGCGAGCGTAGGCTGTCATGCTTTGGATCATGGGTTGTCCTAATGGTGTAATCGTCATAATGAGGGGCGATTATAGAGTCAATGGCTTTAGGATTAAAGGCATACCGCCAATAGCGACCGGGATTAGGTGTTTGAGTGTGATGAGTTTGCCAGAGAATCACCCTAAGCATGGCATCCTAAGGCTCAAGCCCTTATAATATGCAGCCAAAATCGGTCAATGACTCAGAATACAGGAATCTCGCATGCGTCCAAGTAACAGAACGCCAGCACAAACTCGTCCCATCACTATCACTCGCCAGTTTACGGCCCATGCCGAAGGTTCTGTGTTAGTGGAATTTGGCGAAACGAAAGTGCTTTGTACCGCCAGTTTTACTGAAGGTGTGCCACGTTTCCTTAAAGGTCAGGGTCAAGGCTGGGTAACGGCTGAATACGGCATGTTGCCACGTTCGACCCATAGCCGTATGGATCGTGAAGCTGCTCGCGGTAAACAATCTGGTCGTACGCAAGAAATTCAACGTCTTATCGGCCGTGCTCTACGCGCCTGTGTGGATATGAAAGCCCTAGGCGAAAACACTATCGTGATCGATTGTGATGTGATCCAAGCTGACGGTGGCACGCGCACTGCTTCTATCACTGGCGCTTGTGTGGCCTTAGTGGATGCGCTGAACTGGGCGCGTGGTAAAGGCATCATTAAATCTAACCCGCTTAAATTCCTTATCGCTGCTGTCAGCGTCGGTATTTACAAGGGTGAAGCAATAAGCGATCTAGAATATATCGAAGACAGCGCCGCCGAAACTGACATGAACGTGGTGATGACGGAAACGGGCAAGATCATCGAAATTCAAGGCACCGCCGAAGGCGAGCCATTCAGCCACGAAGAATTACTCGAACTGTTGGCATTGGCGAAGAACAGTATTCGTGAAATCGTCGATGTGCAGAAAGCCGCACTGAACTAATATTGTGGTGATGAAAAAGCCCCGTCATGTTATAGAGTGCGGGGCTTTTTATTAACTGCAGCTTTTTATCTGCAGCAAGATGCTAGTGTAAAGCAAGCCCTGTACCGAATAAAAATTCCCCATAATAAAAAACCATTAAAATACAAAGTCGTAAGGAGATATTGTGAAAGCTTATCAACGTGAGTTTATTGAATTTGCCCTAGAACGTCAGGTGTTGCGATTTGGCGAATTTACCCTTAAATCGGGCCGTATCAGTCCTTATTTCTTCAATGCGGGTTTGTTCAATACTGGCCGTGATTTAGCGCGTCTGGGCCGTTTTTATGCCGCTGCGTTAGTGGATTCAGGTATTGATTACGACTTGCTGTTTGGCCCTGCTTACAAAGGTATTCCGATTGCGACCACTACGGCCGTTGCCCTGTGTGAGCATCACGATATTGACATTCCTTACTGCTTTAACCGCAAAGAGAAAAAAGATCACGGCGAAGGTGGCAGCTTAGTTGGTAGCGAGCTTAAAGGCCGCGTGATGCTGGTGGACGATGTGATCACTGCCGGTACTGCGATCCGTGAATCGATGGAAATCATCGAAGCCCATAAAGCACAATTAGCGGGCGTTTTGATTGCCTTAGACAGACAAGAAAAGGGCAAGGGCGAATTGTCGGCAATTCAAGAGGTGGAGCGTGATTTTGGTTGCGGCATAGTGGCAATTATTAAACTCGCCGACCTAATCAGTTATTTGTCTGAAAAACCAGGGATGGAAGTGCAACTTGCCGCCGTGAGTCAGTATCGCGAGCAATACGGCATTTAAGTCTAGTGTTTGACGGCTGGTATTGATCAAGCGGCTATCGCAGGCTTGGTGAAATCAGTTAATCAACTGGCATTGATCTTCGCTAGGTTGAGAAGGGTTTGATTGAGTTGGTATGAAAACAAAAAACGCTGCGATTCTATAGAAGGAATCGCAGCGTTTTTTATTGAGCTGTATTGGTTGCTATTGATTTCGACACGTTTTAAATAGCGTTAAGTTTCAATACATTTATTTAGACTGGTGCAAAAACTCGGCGCGAGTTGCGGGGTTAGATTTGAAAATACCGCCCAGCGCTGTGGTAGTGGTCGAACTGGTGGAGTCCATCACGCCACGGGATTTGACGCAGTAATGCACGGCATCCATTTTAACGGCAACGTCTTTGGTTTCGAGCAAAGTTTGCAGCGCGACTAACACTTGCTGAGTTAGACGCTCTTGTACCTGAGGGCGTTGAGCAAAGAAACGTACAATACGGTTAATCTTTGATAAACCAATGATTTTTTTGCGTGGTAGATAAGCTATGGTGGCAGTGCCATCGATCGTCACTAAATGATGTTCGCAGGTGCTGGTAAGGCTAATGTCTTGTACTCGCACCATTTCATCGAAGCCCATCTTATTGTCGATCACAGTTATCTTAGGGAAGTTCGCATAATCTAAGCCGGAGAAGATTTCATCGACGTACATTTTAGCAATGCGGCGCGGCGTATCGGCAAGGCTATCGTCTGACAGATCCAATGACATTAATGTCAGGATTTCTTTCATATGATGTTCAATCTTGTCTTTACGTTCTTCACTGCTGTAAACGCTTGGGAGCATTGGGGTTTCAAGTCCACGTTCTAATAACGCGGCTTGTACTTTTACTGCTGCTTCACTTAATGCCATCTTATCCTCCACTACGTCGTAGCGGCTATAACAGAAAACCTATGCTGATCATCGTGTAGTACTAGGGCTGTTCAGCATCAGATACAAATTATTGTTATTCTCGCTAGGGCAAGAATAGGGGGAGGAGGATAGCGCGAATTGCAGACAATTCATACCGAAAAACGCGCATAGGCCATATGAAAAAGCCGATAGTCCTTATCGGAGATCGGCTTTAAATCAGCCACTGCGAATCGAGTTTAGCCTAGTAGTGTCGGCAAGTTTGAGTCAATTCTAAAGTTTCAGATTGGTTTTTAGGAAACTGAGCATTTGTTCATAGTATTTCGCTCTATGCTCATCGTTATAAAAACCGTGGCCTTCATTGTCCATCACCAGTTTTTGGTAAGGATAATTGTGAGCTTTTAGGCCTTTTTCGAGGGATTCGAGTTGTTCAATTGGCGCTCGCTCATCTTCACCACCATGCACCAATAGTATGTTTGCTTTGAGTTTATCGACGTTTTCAGAAGGAGACATTGCTTTAAGTACCGCTTTATCTTGGCCAAGCACATCCTTGAGATAGCTAGTACCAGAACGGCTGTTGGCGACATCGCCTTCATTAAACATCAATTCAAGATCATATACGCCAGCTACACCTATGGCGCATTTAAACATATCTGGCGCAAGCACTGCGCTCTGCAAGGCGCTGTACCCACCAAAACTGCCGCCAACGATACAAATGCGTTCCTTATCGGCAAAACCTTGGTCAATAACGTACTGGGTTGCATCGATAATGTCATGCTGAATATCTGAGCCCCATTTTTGATAGCCAGCGCGTTCAAATTGATCGCCATATCCGCCTGAACCACGGAAGTTGACCTGTAGAACAGCTATGCCTTGGCTTGCTAGATATTGGTTTTGTGGGTCAAAGCCCCACCAGTCACGTATACCGTGTGGACCACCGTGTGGATTGACGACTAAGGGTAGGTTTTTAGTTTCTTTACCAAAGGGAAGCGTTAGATATCCATGGAGTTGTTTACCATCACGGCTGGTGAAACTGATGGGTTTAACATCAGCCATTTGCTCTGGGTCGAGCCATTTTTTAGCGGCGGCTAGATATTCAAGTTTTAGTGTTTTCGTATCAAATATGTAGTAATCGCCAGGGTTTCGATCATTAAACGCAAGTACGACGAGTTTTGCTGCATCTCGGGTTTCGCTAACAATTCGTACTTGATGGCCGGGGAGAGCACCAAGCAGATCTTTTAGCAATTTAGCGTGCGAATCCTCATTATCGACAAAGGCATAACTTGGGTAACCATTTTCAAACTCGACGGCGTAAAGTTGTTTATTGGTGCCGTTAATCCAAAAGTTGCTAGGGTCAACGTTTTCATCCTGAATGATTTCAGTTTTATCGCCTGTTTCGAGATTAATTTTATAAACCCCTAAGGTTTCACCTTGGGAGCGTCCTGCTGCATAAATCGTATTTTTATCATCGGCAAAGGAGAGTGGTTTAAAATCAGCAAGACCTAGATTTAGTTTATCGGTATTTACCCAGTTACCGTCTTTGCGGTAGAACACTTTAGTAATGTTTTTATTGTCCTCACCTGCAACGAAGCGGACTTCACCTTGATGGTCTGTCATAAAACGGGCTCTGCCGATAGGTGAGCCTGTGATGCGTTTACGTGTGCCATTGAACAAGTCTACGCGATAGACATCTTGTGATAGTTCAAAGTCAAGATTGATCCTATCATTCCATGGAATAGCATTGACTAACATGTAGCGTTCATCATCTGGCAGAGGATCGAGGATAAACGCGCTCGCACGCATAGGGGTGTTTTTCTTGATATTTGAACCTGTTTGTTGCTCGCCACTCTCGAAGCCGAATAAATACGCTTTTCGTGAACCATCGGCATTTACCGCCATCAATTCACCGTAGTAGATAGGTGTGTCTTGCCAGCCTTTTAGGTATTCTTTTGCCAGTACCAGTCGCTCACTGTTGGCCCATTCATAGTCGCCGACTTGAGCATTATCGGGAAAACGTATCGCATTGAGGAGTTTTTTGGTTTGGGTATCTAAGATTAAGAGAACGTTTTTACCTTCGACACTTGTGATAGCGCTTAAATATTTACCAGTAGGCGATATTTTTACATCCGAGTACTCATCACCTTTGCTGAATAATTGTGCTTGCGATAACGCATTCGCGTTGGAGCTATTGGCTGCAAAGGTGGATATTGGAAGTATTGGTAAGCAAAGTGTCGCCAATGCGGCTAATCGGAAGAGTTTCATCTGACATCCTTGTAAAATCATTGTGTTTTTTGTTCTTAAAATGTTTTTCGAGGATAAAACAAAAGATGGGGCGAAACAAGGAAGGAATACCGAACATAAAGGACGATAGTTACCGTCCTTTATGTTGAAAAATCATTAGCTTTGTAAAAGTTGGTGCTGGATAAAACGCCACTGTTCATCGAAGTGTGTCGTCGGTTTGAGTTTGAATTCACTTCGTACAAATTGGGCGATGCGGCCTTCGGCAAAGGCTAACAGTAAATTGGCTAATATGGCTTCGTCTAAGTTGAAGCCTTTACCTTCTCGCAGGGTTTTTTCCCGTAAAATTTGCTTTAACTGGGTTTCAATTTTGGCAAATAAGTTACCAATACGGCTTCGCAGGCGTTCATTTTCACCGAGTAGAGCATCACCGTTGAGAACGCGGGAAATTCCTGGGTTACGCTCGGCAAAGATCAGCAGCAGTTGCAGTACCAACTGGCAGCGCTTCATGGTGTCTTTTTCGTCATCCATGATTAAATTGATGCGCGACAATAACGACTCTTCGATAAATTCGATTAAGCCTTCGAACATCCGCGCTTTACTCGGGAAGTGGCGATACAGTGCGGCTTCCGATACACCGACTTCTGAGGCCAGTTTCGCTGTGGTGATCCTTTGTCCGGGGTTGGTTTCTAGCATCTGCGCTAGACATTGCAGAATGTGTTCACGACGATTAATTTTTGGGCTTACAGCCATTGCAGTATCCTTGGCTCAATAACGACTTAGGGGATTATTTAGTGCCTGAATGGCCAAATCCGCCTTCACCACGGTCTGAGCTGTCGAACTCATCAACGAGTTTGAATTGTGCTTGTACCACAGGAACAAACACCAGTTGCGCGAGACGATCGCCCATTTCTAAGGTGAATGGACTGTCACCACGATTCCAACAAGATACCATTAAGGGGCCTTGGTAATCTGAATCTATGAGTCCGACTAGATTCCCCAGTACAATACCGTGTTTATGGCCAAGACCTGAGCGCGGTAAAATCACCGCTGCAAGTCCTGGGTCGGCCACATGAATGGCAATCCCCGTTGGAATAAGCACGGTTTCACCCGGTGCTATGGTCAAAGTCGTGTCGATCATGGCACGAAGATCCATGCCTGCACTGCCCGGCGTGGCGTAGGCAGGTAAAGGAAATTCTGAGCCGATACGGGAGTCGAGAATTTTTAATTCAATCGGTGTTTTCATGTATTTGTTTTTTCTTTCACTATCAACGAAAGTAATTGCCGTGCCAGCGTGAGTTTGTCAGTGGCGGGCAAATCTTGGCTACCTTGCGGCCAGAACACTCGCAGGGCATTGGCATCGGCATTAAAGCCAATACCTGCAACGGAAACGTCGTTTGCGGCGATCATGTTCAAGTTTTTACGTTTGAGCTTATCGCGGGCGTAGGTTTCTACATCATGGGTTTCTGCGGCGAATCCCACCACAAAAGGACGGTTAGGTAAGCTCGCAACCGTGGCTAAGATATCAGGATTCCTCACCAGCGCAAGTTGCATTTCTTCTGCCGATTTTTTGATCTTACAGGTGGCGATGTCGCTAATTCGATAGTCAGCAACGGCGGCGCAACCAATAAAAATATCTTTTTTATCAACGTTATCCATCACAGCATCGAGCATATTTTTCGCCGATTCAACATCGATGCGGGTCACGCCTTCTGGGGTGCTTAGATTCACTGGGCCAGAGACTAAGGTGACTGCTGCACCCATATCTGCCGCGGCTTTGGCGAGTGCAAAGCCCATTTTTCCAGAACTGTGATTTGAAATGTATCTGACGGGATCAATTGCTTCACGGGTTGGTCCGGCGGTGATCAGCACCGACTGTCCTGCGAGTGGCTTAAATTCAACGGCGTCAGGGGTGGCAAAAAATTGTGTAGCCAGTTCCGCTATGTCTAATGGCTCTAACATACGACCAGGGCCGACTTCACCACAGGCCTGACTGCCACTGGCGGGGCCCCAAAGTGTAAAACCACGTGATGCGAGGCTAGTTAAATTCGCTTGTGTAGCCAGATTACGGTACATCTGCTGATTCATTGCTGGACACAGGGCAATTGGCGCCTCAGTGGCAAGACATGTGGTGGTGATTAGCTCATCGGCCATGCCTGCATTAATCCGCGCCAATAGGTTTGCGGTTGCAGGGGCGATGATGACGAGATCTGCCCAACGAGCAAGTTCTATATGACCCATGGCTGCTTCTGCTGCGGGGTCGAGCAAGCTAGATGCCACTGGATGTCCAGACAACGCTTGCAGCGTCAGAGGCGTGATAAATTCCATCGCACTTTGGCTCATCACCACGCGCACATCAAAACCACGCTCCTTCAAGCGACGTACTAAATCAGCACTTTTATAGGCCGCAATACCGCCGCCAATGCCCAGCAGGACGTTTTTATTTGTCAGACTCACAGACATCATCCGAGATAGAAATAATGCCGGCAACAATATCACAAAGCGGTGAATTTTAGTGACTATCCCAGTTCAAAAAATCTCGTCCATACTCAGTAAAGTGAAAATATGTGAGATGACAGGGAGGTCACATGGGGATTAAAGATTGGCCTGAGGGCGAAGGTCCCAGAGATAAACTGTTACAAAAAGGAGCTGCGCATCTCTCGGATGCTGAATTACTGGCAGTATTGCTGCGTAACGGTTTAGCTGGATTAAACGCGGTTGACCTTGCTAGGTCGCTTATTTGCGAGTTTGGCGGCCTCAGAAACCTGCTCTGTGCCCCAAGAAATCAGGTGTGTCGACTTCCGGGCGTAGGACCTGTAAAATACGCCCAGCTTCAAGCTGCGGCCGAATTAGCGCGGCGTGTAGCGCAGGAAAATCTGCAAAGAGGTCAGGTTTTGACAAATCCCGATTTAACTCGGGACTATTTAATGCGACAATTGGCCGATCGCTCCTATGAAGTGTTCGCAGTTTTACTGCTGGATAGCCAGCATAGAGTGATTCAATTTGTCGAATTATTCCGCGGCACAATAGACTCAGCCTCAGTATATCCACGTGAAGTGGTGAGCTTAGTGCTGGAGAAAAAGGCCGCAGCAGTTATAGTTTGTCATAATCATCCGTCTGGTATTGCCGAGCCCAGTCAGGCTGACCGACGAATAACTGAGCGATTAAAAAATGCGTTAGCAACCATAGACGTATCCTTATTGGACCATATGGTTGTAGGTGATCGAGAGATAGTTTCTTTTGCAGAACGAGGCTGGATTAATTAATCTAACACTTGATCTTCACTCTGTGATCGTGTATAAAATGCGCCCTCTTTGTGCCTCGGGCGACGGCCATACGAGGCACATTAATGCTCGAGCGTTAAAATTGTTTTTGGAGAAGATTGACATGTCAAGAGTATGCCAAGTTACTGGCAAGAAGCCGATGGTTGGTAACAACCGTTCGCATGCAAAAAACGCGACCCGTCGTCGTTTTTTACCTAACCTACAAAACCACCGTTTTTGGTTAGAAGAAGAAAAGCGTTTCGTACAGTTACGTGTATCTACTAAAGGTATCCGTCTGATCGACAAAAAAGGTATCGAAGTTGTTGTTGCTGAACTTCGTGCCCGTGGCGAGAAGGTATAATAGATCATGGCTAAAGCTAAAGGTAATCGTGAGAAGATCAAATTAGTTTCTACAGCTAAGACTGGTCACTTCTACACAACTGAAAAAAACAAGCGTAACATGCCTGAAAAAATGGAAATCAAAAAATTTGATCCAGTTATTCGTCAGCACGTTATCTACAAAGAAGCCAAAATCAAGTAATCCTTGGTTAGTGTTTCGAGAAAAGCCCCTTATTTAAGGGGCTTTTTTTTGCACTTTTTTTAGTGGCTAGTCATCAAGTTGAGATAATTGCCTCGCAAACTGATGCCGCTGAATCATCCCCTGTGAAGTTAAAAAAGTGTGAACACTTACTGAAAATATAAAATAGTGCGGTTCTAAGCACTTTAAATCATCAAATCTGCACTTTAGTGAGAATAAATTCTTTATATGTGAATTAAAATGCAATACCATACGCGAAAGTTAGCGATTCATTCCTGGTGTGTCATAGTGACGCTGCCAGCTCAAAAATGAGGTGTAAATAACGCGTGCGTACCACTGAACTGGTTGATGGATTTCGTCATTCTGCCCCCTATGTTAATGCTCACAGAGGTAAAACTTTTGTGGTCATGCTGGGTGGTGAAGCTTTGGCTCAAAATCAATTCCGCGCCATCTTAAATGATGTCGCCCTGCTGCACAGTTTAGGGATCAAAGTGGTGTTGGTATATGGCGCTAGGCCGCAGATTGATGCTGCATTAGCCGCCAACGGTATTGCGCCTGCCTACCACGACGGTGTGCGTATCACGGATGAAGATTCGCTCAAAGTGATTAAGCAAGTTGCGGGGGCACTGCAATTTGATATCACAGCGCGTTTATCCATGAGTTTAAGTAATACGCCGATGCAAGGTGCGCAAATTAACTTAGTGAGCGGCAACTTTGTGATTGCTCAACCACTGGGTGTGGATAATGGTGTGGACTTTTGTCTGAGTGGCAAAGTGCGTCGTATTGATGTGCAAGGCTTAAAACGTCAGCTAGATAATCACTGCATCGTGTTGATGGGGCCGATTGCGGCTTCGGTTACTGGTGAAAGCTTTAATCTCACCGCTGAGGAAATCGCGACTCAAGTGGCAATTAAGCTTAAAGCAGACAAGATGATCGGCTTTAGCTCACAGAACGGTATTCTCGATCGTAATGGCGATGTAATTGCCGAGTTGATGCCAAATGATGCGCAAAACATCATGAACAAGCTGGCCGAGCAAGGGTCTGCTTGTGTTGGCACTATGGCGTTTCTCAAAGCCAGTATCGATGCTTGCCGCAATGGTGTGCCACGTTGTCATTTAGTTAGCTACCTTGAAGATGGTGCTTTACTACAAGAGCTGTTTTCCCGCGAAGGGATTGGTACACAAATCGTCACTGAGAGTGCTGAGCGTTTACGCTGTGCGTCGATCGCCGATATTGGCGGTGTGTTGAACCTTATCCGTCCATTGGAGGAACAAGGCATTCTGGTGCGTCGTAGTCGTGAGCAGCTTGAGATTGAAATCGAACAGTTCATGTTGATTGAGCGCGACGGTTTAGTGATTGGTTGCGCTGCGCTCTATCCTTTTGAAGAGGACAATGCGGGTGAGTTTGCTTGTTTGGTGGTGCATCCTGATTATCGCGATGCCGATAGAGGGAGCTTACTGCTGAAGAACATTATCAATCAGGCTAGAAACCGCGGTTATTCACGCTTGTTTGCGCTGACAACTCGGAGCATTCACTGGTTCTTAGAGCATGGTTTTGTGATTGAAGATGTTGAAGCACTGCCACAGAAGAAAAAGCAGTTGTATAACTATCAACGCCGCTCAAAAATTCTCGCGCTCGATCTTTAAGCCGTTCTAAATCAATCCAATCAATGCCAGCCTAGTACTCATATTAGCGCTGGCATTTTTATTGACATAATATGTCTTTATTGGCAGATTAAGACTTCACTGCATGGGAGATACTGCCAATGAGTCCTCAATTTTTTGAACTCGCCCCTTTAACCCAAACCTCTATCTTCAGTTTTATCGTCTTATTGCTCGGTTTAGCGGGTATCTTGCTGATGTTATGGCTAAAAAATATGCCTAAGATAGCGAAGTCGGCGAGTTTAGGTATATTGCTGGTGGTGATGGGCGGATTTTCTTGGGTCTTCTATCAATCGAATAGCGCCGAATTAGTGTTAACCGATACAGAGCTCACAGTGGATGTTCCCTTCTATAAAGTGCAGTTATCTCGCGTGGATTTATTGCCTGCCGAGGCGCGCATAGTCGATTTGCAGCAAGAGGCAGATTTAGCGCCGAGCTTTAAAACGAACGGCATAGGCATGCCAGGGTTTCAATTAGGCTGGTTTAAGTTGCAGGGGAAAGGCAGGGCATTTTTGGCGATAACAGATAAATCGCAGTTAGTGTTAGTGCCAACGACTAAAGGCTACAGTTTATTACTAACAGTACCGCAAGGGAGTGAGTTTTTAGCACAGTTACAGAAGTAATCATCATATGTCATCACTTCTGCCACTGTGTTTATCGGCGTGATAATGCTCACGCCGTTTTGCGTTTATAGGCCATATCTAAGGTAAAGACGAGCAGCGCGCTCCAGATAAAGCCGAAGGTCACGCCTTTTTCGGCATCGAAGGGCTCATTGAACAGACTCACCGCGAGGATGAACATAATACTCGGACCAATATATTGGAAAAAGCCGAGCATAGACAATGGAATACGTACCGCTGCCCCTGCAAAACACAGCAAAGGAATGGTAGTCACTATCCCTGCCGCCATTAACATCAGATTCAATTGCCAATCGTTAGTTAGCATGCTCGCCGTGGCTGTGTCTAAGGTTGCGACGAGATAAATCAGCGCTACCGGTAATAACACTGCGGTTTCGACCAATAAGCCGGCCTTAGCATCCACATTGACCTTTTTTCGCAGCAGCGCATAGAAACCAAAGGTACCCGCGAGTGCCAGTGAGACGATGGGAATTGAGCCAAAAGAGATTAACTGGATCAATACGCCAGCGCTGGCGAGTGAAACCGCAAACCATTGCAGTTTACGCAATCTTTCGCCTAGAAATAACATACCGAGTAAGACGTTGAGTAAAGGATTGATGAAGTAACCTAGGCTGGCATCGAGCATGTGATCGTTATTTACCGCCCAGATAAATAGTAGCCAGTTTCCCGCGATCAATATGGAAGTAATGGTGAGAACCATCAACTGTTTAGGCTGTTTAAACAGTAAGCGTAAGCGAGAAAAACCGCCGATAAACTGCATAATGATCAGCATAAACACGAATGACCAAATCACTCGATGGAGCAAAATTTCGGTGGCGGAAACATGGTTGAGTAATTTGAAATATAAAGGCGCAAAACCCCACATACAGTAAGCACTGACGGCAAGTAGGATCCCTTTGCGGTATTCAAGATTTGGCATGAGACATCTTCGAAGAACAACAAGGTGGCGATTGTAGGTGTGTCTGACCGCTGACTCAAGGGATTCGCCGCGTTCTTTTCGTTACAGAATATCTCCACAAAAAATTGAATGGGCGATTAAAGTCAGTAAACATCCTGTTAATCAAGACGTTTACCTTAGTCAGTTTTGAGCCCTAAGGCAGTAATACACATCTAAATTTAATCGCCTAACCCACCATATAAGTCCCTGTTCCAAAGGCGATATGCGTGCCTTGCTCATTATGTAGTTCCATGCGGCATACTGAAACTCGATTACCCGCACGAATGACGCTGCCCGTCCCCGTAAAGGTGAGGCCACGGCCAGGTCTAAGATAATCGACGCGCATATCAATCGTCCCTAAAGTTTGGAGGCGTTGTTGTAATTCTTCAATCGTCCAATCTTCACGGCTTGCGACCAGTCCTGCAAATGCGGTAAGTCCGCCGACCACATCCAGTACTGTAGCTGTGACACCGCCGTGGAGGATCTGTTGATGGATATTGCCAATAAGTTCTGGTTTCATATTGATGACCACTTCGACACCGTCGACATCGTAACGTTTGATATCGAGTCCGAGTAGATTATGGAAAGGGACATGTTGATCAAATACTGCTGCGACTCTTCTCAAAGCTTCGGCTTGGATTGGGTTTGTCATGGTTTCTCATCCTTGTCACTGAGTGACGGTATTAGGCGTAATTGGATTTGTTATCAACACTTAGATTAACAAAGTGCGGCTTAGAGCAATTAATCTACAGTGAAGCGTGCGCAGAATGCAACTTAAGCCAGATTGAAGATAAATTGGCTATGGGCATTATGGTTAGTTGAGGGAGGGCGATCTTAGTCGATGACATTTATCCAGAATGGGTTTACGACAAGATGGCGCAAGACAGGAGCGGTTCAGTCCTTTAGAATAGGCCCCCTCACTTTTGACATAGAAGATCCATGGAAAAGCTCGTACTCGACACGCATGATGATCCGCTCTCGCAACGCCTCGCGCAGGTGTTTGGTTACCGTGACTTTAGGGACGGTCAGCGGGAGGTGATAGAACGTGTCTGCGGCGGGCAAGATTGCTTAGTGATCATGCCGACTGGCGGCGGTAAGAGTCTGTGCTATCAGTTACCCGCCTTGATGATGAATGGCATCACTATTGTCGTCTCCCCATTGATTTCTTTGATGAAAGATCAAGTCGATAGCTTATTGCAAACCGGTGTTGCTGCGGCTTATCTGAATTCTTCTTTGCCGCGCGAGCAGAGTGCCGAAGTATTAAGGCAGCTACGCCACGGTGAGTTAAAGTTACTTTATGTGTCACCTGAGCGTTTATTAACCGCTGATTTTATTGAGCGTATGCAGTCTCTCCAGCTGGCGATGTTTGCCATCGATGAGGCGCATTGTATCAGTCAGTGGGGCCATGATTTTCGCCCTGAATATGCGGCGCTCGGCCAGTTAAAGCAACTCTTTCCCTATGTGCCCATGATGGCGCTGACCGCAACAGCAGATCAGGCGACTCGGCAGAGTATTTGTGAGCGGCTCGGTATTGACCCGTTCCGTTTACTTTCAAGTTTCGATCGGCCCAATATTCGCTATACAGTCGCTGAAAAGCTTAATGCAGCTAATCAGTTACGACATTTTTTAACGCAGCAGAATGGCACTAACGGCATTATTTATTGTAGCAGCCGTCGCCGTGTCGATGAAGTGGCTGACCGTTTATGCCTGCAAGGTTTTAATGCCAAGGCCTATCATGCGGGAATGACGCAGGAAGACCGTGGTGCAGTACAGGATAGTTTCCTTAAAGACCAAATCGATATTGTGGTTGCCACTGTGGCTTTCGGTATGGGTATTAATAAGTCGAATGTGCGTTTTGTGGTGCATTACGATATCCCAAAAAGTATCGAAGCCTATTATCAGGAAACGGGCCGAGCAGGACGTGATGGGCTCGATGCAGAAGCTTTTATGTTGTTCGATCCCGCCGATATTGGTCGGGTGCGACATTTGATTGAACAGTCCGAGCCAGGGCCGCAGCAACAGGTCGAATTCCACAAACTTAATACTATGGCTGCCTTTGCTGAGGCGCAGACCTGTCGCCGCCAAGTGTTGCTGCATTACTTTGATGAGAGTGCATTAGAGCCCTGTGGTAACTGCGACATTTGCCTCGACCCGCCTAAGCGTTATAACGGCACCGAAGATGCACAGAAGGTGTTGTCATGTATTTTCCGTTTAGGCCAGCGTTTTGGTATCAATCATTTAATTGAAGTGTTGCGCGGTTCGAAAGGCGCACCGATAGTCGAACGAGGGCATGACAAACTCACGACTTGGGGGATTGGTAAAGACAAGAGCCATGAATATTGGTTGAGTGTGATCCGCCAACTCATTCATTTGGGACTGGCGAGTCAAGATGTGACTCGCGGTTCATCTATTACCCTAAACCCATCAGCACGGCCTGTGCTCAAAGGTGACGTAGCGTTAATGCTCGCCGAACCGCGTATTCAGTTAACGACCACAAAACGTAAGGCGAGTCAGTCTAAAGCACCGTTGAATTATGACCGTAAGTTGTTCGCACGGTTGAAGTTATTGCGTAGAACCATTGCCGAGCAGCAGGATGTGCCGCCGTATTTAGTCTTTAACGACGCTACCCTCGCAGAAATGGCAGCCATGATGCCAACGAGCGCGGGGGAAATGCTCGCAGTCAACGGAGTGGGCGAGCGTAAACTGAGCCGTTTCGGTGACGCTTTTCTCGATGAAATCGCGGCTTATTTAGCGGGAGAATAATAGTTTGGATTATTTTCATTGATTTTAACCTTGCCCAATTGATTGATACTGGCTCTCTTAATTAAAGACTCTAAGGTATCAAACTGTTGCATCGCCGCTATACCAATATTGACCTTACTTGAACCCTGCCAAGGCTGAATGCAAGCAACTAACTGACTAACGACTCTTTTAGCACCAGTTGCCGAGGTATGCGGCAGGATAATGACAATTTCATCCATCGAATATCGGATTAACTTATCTTGCTCCCGTAGTCTGTGTTGTAGCTCATCCTGTAAGATAGGTAGGTCAACTTGACGGATCTGACTCGCATTAAACAATAATAAAGACAGTGGGTAATTACCTTGTTTGGCACTGTTTAATGCTGATGTGACTTGTTGGAGCAGCGTTTCCGCAGGTTCATTACCTTCAATATGTGGGGCACGATTATTCTGTTTATCAATCAAATACCAAATCGCTCCGCCCAATAATGCCATCGCGATTAAGAACAGTGTGCTATAGGCCCAATCGACATTTAGCTCTTGTAAGATTGAATCTTTTTCTGGTGCAGTGCTATTTGGCTCCTGCTGCAGATCTTGTTGATTTAGACGTGCCTTAAACTGCAATATCCGAGCATTATTCATCGCTTGATTGGTGAGCTCGGCCGCTCGATAACGTTTGAGTAAGAAAGAATAGGCCTGTTTAAAATCCCCTTTTTCTAAGTAGTGATCGCTCATGATCCCGTAAAATCCTTTGAGATCAGAATACTGTTTTAGATTTTCAGCTTGCTCAATTGCGTGATTCATGAGGATTAAAGCGGCATCTTCTTGATGCTGAGCAAAACGAATTTGGGCGAGTAGGCGAGTTGAACGCATTGTCGCTAATTGTTGATTTTGTTTTTTAAACGTATTAATCGCGATAGAAAGATATTCTTCGGCATTATCGATGCGGCCTTTATCGAGCGCGATTGAGGCCAAAATGGCATAACTGTAGGCGAGTTCAAGTGGCGAACCGAGCTCAGGTAAAAGCGCTTTAGCTTGTTGTTCGAGTTTATCACTGTAATCAAACTCTTGATTATCAAGCGCTATCCGAGCTGCATTGCGTAAAATAAAGTGTAAAACCTTCCCTTTTGCATCGGCACTTTGTATACCTAAGTTGGTGTAATACATGGCTTGGGGGAAATCATGGGTGGCATAAAGTAAATTTCCCATCGCGGCATACACATAGGCCTGTGGTGGCCAAATCCAATTTTGGTTTTGAGTATGAATATCCGGATAAATATCAATCGCGAGGCGTAAATCTTCGATAGCAGAGGAGAAGTTATCAGTGTCAGTATCGAGTTGGCCACGTAAGCGTAAGGCATCGACTAAGGCTTGTGGTTGCTGGTAACGTCGCGCTAGGTTAATGGCTGAATCAAGCAAAGGTAGGGCATTTTGAATATTGTTATAGCTAAGGTTGGCGTCGGCTTGGCAAATCAAAAAGTAAGGTCGTACTTGATCTAGCTTAAGTTGTTTAGCGTTTGCTTCGCCTAATTGAGCAACGTTGATAGCGGCTTCATTTTCCCCTATTTGTAGTAGGTTTTGGCATTTCAATACACTTAATCTGAGTCGATTGATATCTGAGCTTGCACTGGTCGCAAATTGTTTTTCTAACGCTGTTATTTGAGTGAGTGCTTTACTGGGATATTGGTAGACGAATTCAGTGAGTTCATCTAATTGGTCTATAGCACTGGCCCCAAAGGGAAACAGCCATAACAACAGGCTCAGTACCAAGACGCGAAAATCCATTTTGTGCTCCATATAAAATGCGTAAGTTCTAATATCCCTAATCACTAAGGCGGGATTATAACTTTTCTTAATCGTTTTTTGCATAAAAAACTATTTTTTTCTAAGGGGAATAAGTTAACACATCCCAGTGATTTCTGAATCCAAACAGCCGGTTAATTCTGTGGAATCGATCACTAATTTGGGGATGAAACTCACCGTTATTAGCCTTAAGACAGGTTGAATGAGTGGAACATGAAAAAATTAGGGTTGACACTATCGGCTAGGCAAGTTAAATATTAACCGTCCTCAATAATTTAAACAGAATAAATATACAGATTAAATGAATATTATTAGCCGCAAACTCGACCTCCTCCTTCTCTCTCTCGCGGTTTATACGCGGAGGTCTTAGTGTTGCACGCTCGATAAAGAGGCAAAGCATTCACAAACCCCGCACCGATGTTGCGGGGTTTTTTGTATCTGAATACGGCAAAAATTAACTAACGAACGGTGACGTTCCATGGAGAAGCGAGATGTCTAACAGAGTCATAATATTTGATACTACCTTGCGTGATGGTGAGCAGGCGTTAGCCGCAAGTTTGTCGGTCAAAGAAAAACTACAGATCGCTATGGCGCTGGAACGTCTCGGTGTGGATGTGATGGAAGTGGGTTTTCCGGTTTCTTCGCCCGGTGATTTTGAGTCAGTGCAGACCATAGCGCGTACCATCAAAAATAGCCGCGTTTGTGCCTTATCCCGCGCATTGGAAAAGGACATAGATGCCGCGGCGCAGGCCTTGTCAGTTGCAGATCAATTCCGTATCCATACCTTTATCTCGACCTCAACGATTCACGTTGAGAGCAAGTTGAAGCGTTCTTTCGATCAAGTGTTAGAGATGGCCGTAGGCGCGGTGAAGTATGCCCGCCGTTTTACCGACGATGTGGAATTTTCCTGTGAGGATGCAGGGCGTACGCCCATCGATAATCTATGTCGTATGGTAGAAGCCGCCATTCGTGCGGGCGCACGCACCATTAATATTCCCGATACGGTCGGTTACACAGTGCCAAGCGAGTTTGGCACTATTATCCAAACCCTGTTTAACCGCGTGCCGAATATTGACCAAGCGGTGATCTCAGTGCATTGCCACGATGACTTAGGTTTATCTGTGGCTAACTCGATTACCGCAGTGCAGCACGGTGCGCGTCAAATTGAATGTACGATCAATGGCATAGGTGAGCGTGCGGGTAACTGTTCACTGGAAGAGATCGCGATGATTTTAGCGACGCGTAAGGGGATGTTGGGATTAGAAACGGGCATTAATGCCAAAGAAATTCACCGTACTTCTAATTTAGTCAGCCAGTTATGCAATATGCCAGTGCAGGCGAACAAGGCTATTGTCGGTGCCAATGCCTTTACCCATTCGTCGGGCATCCATCAGGATGGCATGTTAAAAGCACAAAATACCTATGAAATCATGACGCCAGAAAGCATAGGTTTGAATCGCAACAACTTGAATATGACCTCGCGCTCGGGTCGCCATGTGATCAAGCACCGCATGGAGGAAATGGGCTATAGCGAGCACGATTACAATATGGATACTCTGTATGAAGAGTTTCTAAAATTGGCAGATAAAAAAGGCCAAGTATTTGATTATGATTTAGAAGCCTTAGCCTTTATGGAAGCGCAGGCCGAAGAAGACAATCACTATCAATTGCAGCAATTAGTGGTGCAGTCTGACTCAACTGAAGGCGTTGCTACGGCGACTGTGCGTATCGAAGTGGGCGGCGAAATTAAAACCGAAGCCGCAACGGGTAATGGTCCTGTTGATGCTGCCTATAACGCGATTGCCCGCGCAACCGATCGTCGAATCGATATCATCAGCTATAAGCTAGGCGCTAAGGGCGTAGGTCAAAATGCCTTAGGCCAAGTGGACATTACCGCGGTTTACCACGAGCAAAACTTCCATGGTGTAGGTTTAGCGACCGATGTGGTTGAAGCCTCTGCACGCGCTTTAGTGCATGTGATGAACTTAACGTGCCGCGCAGACAAGGTCGCCGATTACAAACAAAGCATGCAAAAAAATCGAGAGCTAGGCGGCGTCTAGTCGCTAAAAGCATCCAAAGAATAGCAAGGTCGAGCATAAAGCATTCACATTTAAAGGAGTTGGCTGGCGTATGAGTTATCAAATAGCAGTATTAGCAGGGGATGGGATCGGTCCTGAAGTGATGGTAGAGGCGCGTAAAGTGCTGCGTGAGGTTGAAGCGCGTTTCGATTTGAATATCGAATACACTGAATTCGATGTTGGCGGTATTGCCATCGATAACCACGGTTGCCCGCTACCCGATGCCACGCTAAAAGGTTGTGAAGCGGCTGATGCGATCCTATTTGGCTCGGTAGGTGGTCCTAAGTGGGAAAAGTTATCGCCAAATGAGCAACCTGAGCGCGGCGCGCTATTGCCTCTGCGTGGTCACTTCGAACTGTTTTGTAATCTGCGCCCAGCTAAATTGCACGACGGCCTAGAGCATATGTCACCGCTGCGCAGCGATATTTCCGCCCGTGGCTTTGATGTTTTATGTGTACGCGAGTTAACCGGCGGCATTTATTTTGGTAAGCCAAAGGGTCGCCAAGGTGAAGGCGAGAATGAAGAAGCCTTCGATACTATGCGTTATAGCCGCCGTGAAATTAGCCGTATCGCCCGTATCGCCTTTGAAGCCGCCCGTGGTCGCCGTAAAAAAGTGACCTCAGTGGATAAAGCCAACGTGCTCGCCTGTTCAGTGTTATGGCGCCAAGTGGTCGAAGAAGTGGCGGTGGACTTCCCCGATGTCGAGCTTGAACACATTTATATCGATAATGCGACCATGCAGTTGCTACGTCGTCCCGATGAGTTCGATGTGATGCTATGTTCTAACCTGTTCGGCGACATTTTATCCGACGAAATCGCGATGTTAACGGGTTCTATGGGCTTGTTGTCATCGGCGAGCATGAACAGCACTGGCTTTGGTTTATTTGAACCAGCGGGTGGCAGTGCGCCGGATATCGCGGGCAAAGGCATTGCAAACCCTATCGCCCAAATTCTGTCGGCGGCATTAATGTTGCGCCACAGCCTAAAGCAAGAAGAAGCCGCCTGTGCGATTGAGCGTGCCGTAAGCAAAGCATTAAATTCTGGCTACTTAACCGGTGAGCTATTGAGCAGTGACAAGCGTAGCCAAGCTAAATCAACCGCCGAGATGGGTGACTTTATCGCCAATACTATAAAGGAAGGTGTGTAATGATGACTGTGCCAAAAAACTCGGTGGCAAAAACGCTGTATCAAAAAGTATGGGATGCCCACGTTGTAGCGACTCCTGAAGGTGAAGCGCCGATCATTTATGTCGACAGACATTTAGTCCATGAAGTGACTTCTCCCCAAGCATTTAGTGGCTTAAAAGTGGCGGGCCGCAAACTGCGTGCACCGGAAAAAACCTTTGCCACTATGGATCATAATACTTCGACCCGCAGCGCCAGCTTGGATGCCCTAAGCCCGATGGCACGCACTCAGGTTGAAACCCTAGCGCAAAACTGTAAAGACTTTGGCGTGCGTTTATACGACATTCATCATCCTAATCAAGGGATTGTGCATGTAATGGGCCCAGAGTTAGGTATTACCTTACCCGGCACTGTGATTGTCTGTGGTGATTCCCATACCGCGACCCATGGCGCCTTTGGGGCGCTGGCGTTTGGCATTGGCACATCTGAAGTTGAGCACGTTTTAGCGACGCAAACCCTGCGTCAGCTAAAAGCTAAGACCATGAAGATTGAAGTGCGTGGTCATGTCACCGATGGCGTGACCGCCAAAGATATCGTCCTCGCTATTATTGGCAAAATCGGCATGGATGGTGGCACGGGTTACGTGGTGGAGTTCTGCGGTGAGGCGATTGAAGCCCTGTCGATGGAAGGCCGCATGACAGTGTGCAACATGGCGATTGAGATGGGCGCTAAGGCGGGCATGGTCGCGCCGGATCAAACCACTTTCGATTATTTAGCAGGCCGCGAGTTTGCACCCAAGGGCGAAGATTGGGCAGAGGCTGTCGCTTACTGGAAAGCCATTAAAACCGATGACGGCGCCGTGTTTGATGCTATCGTTGAGTTAGATGCCGCCGATATTGCGCCACAATTGACTTGGGGCACTAACCCTGGCCAAGTCGTAGCGATCGATGGAAAAGTGCCAAATCCTATTGATGAAGCCAATCTAAGTACCCGTGCCAGTATGGAGAAGGCTTTAGAATACATTGGCCTGAGTGCGGGTACGCCTATGACTGACATCAGTATCAACAAGGTATTTATCGGTTCTTGTACTAATTCTCGGATTGAAGATTTACGCAGCGCCGCCGTGCATGCTAAAGGCCGTAAAGTCGCGAGTGGCGTCACCGCGATTGTAGTACCTGGTTCTGGTCAAGTGAAAGCCCAAGCCGAAGCCGAAGGTTTAGATAAAATCTTTATCGAAGCCGGGTTTGAGTGGCGTTTACCGGGTTGTTCTATGTGTTTAGCGATGAACGATGACAGATTAGAAGCGGGCGATCGCTGTGCGTCGACCAGTAATCGTAACTTCGAAGGTCGCCAAGGCCGTGGCAGTCGTACCCATTTGGTGAGTCCGGCAATGGCCGCCGCTGCTGCGGTGGCTGGGCATTTTGTCGATATTCGTAAACCTTACTAATTACCGTAAACCCAAGAGGAGAAGTTAATGCAACCTTTTACGACCCATACCGGGCTTGCGGTCATGATCGACAGCACCAATATCGATACGGATCAGATCATTCCGAAACAGTTTTTGTCTAAGGTGACGCGCGATGGTTTTGGCGTGCACTTATTCCACGACTGGCGTTATTTAGATGATGCGGGCGATGTGCCCAATCCTGAGTTTTCATTGAATCAAAGCCGCTATAAAGGCGCGTCGATTTTATTGGCACAGGAAAACTTTGGTTGTGGTTCAAGCCGCGAACATGCGCCTTGGGCGCTAGCGGACTTTGGTCTGCGTGCGATTATTGCGCCGAGTTTTGCCGACATTTTTTACGGTAACTCAATCAATAACGGCCTATTGCCTGTGGCGTTAACCCACGCGCAGGTGCGTCAGTTGATGGATGAAGTGGCGGCAGAAGAAGGCGCACAAATAGCTGTTGATCTCACCGCTTGCAAAGTGATTTCACCGTCGGGCGCCGAGTTTAGTTTTACGCTGGCAGAATCGGCAAGGCATAAGCTGCTAAACGGTTTAGATGCAATTGGGCTGACCTTGTCCCATGCTGCGCAAATCAGTCAGTACGAAACTCAAATCCAAGGCTGGTGTCGTTAGTTTTTCAGCGCACATTTGTACTGGTGTTGAGTCCATATTTAAGCGTCTAGGTTAACACCTAGGCGCTTTTGTTTTAAATCATTATCAACTCATGGTTTAACTAGTTGTATTTTAAGTGATAAATTTTTACTGCTGTTTGTGCGTCATAGAATTTATGTATCGATAGTGATTTATGCTGAATTTGTCGAGTTTAAATGATTTACAGGTGTTCCAAAGTTTTAATTTTTTATCTTGTTGTTTAATATTGGTATTTTTTGAGTTCTTCATTTAAATTTCACGACTGTCGTGAATGATTTTTGAGTGTTTAAAGGTGGTTTTTTGTTTTAATGGTGATATATGTCACTAAATCTGTTTTAAAGTCTCATTTCTTTAGAGTTTCTGTCTGTTTTATCTCCTTTGGTTGCAAACATCTTCTGCATAAGTAAACTGCTGCGCATTCAATATGGAGTGTTTGCTCTATTTTGCCTGAACGCCGCAGTACTCATCTAAGTAGTACAGATAACAATAATATGATTAGAGAATAACAATGCAAAAACGTCTTCTGACTTTGGCTGTCACTGCAGCCTTGTTAAGTTCAACGACTCAACTCCATGCCGCGGGTTTTCAACTTGCGGAATACTCTGCTACAGGTTTAGGTCGCGCCTTTGCGGGTGAAGCCGCTATGGCGGATAACGCTTCGGCTCAAGGTCGAAATCCTGCAATGCTCACTTATTTAGAAGGACGTCAGTTGTCCGCGGGTGGTATTTACGTTATGCCAAACGTCGATGTGACTGGTGATGTGAGCCTTAGCTCACCGTTAATTGGTCCAAATCCTGTTGTTATGAAAGGTGGCGATGCACTGGATGTGGCCGATGACGCACTTGTGCCAAATTTTTATTATTCAAATCAGCTAAATGATCAATGGACTTGGGGGCTAGCGGTAAACTCTAATTATGGTCTAGCCACTGAATTACCCGCGACCCACGCAGCGGCTATTTTTGGTAACAAGACTTCGGTTACGACCGTTGAATTTAATCCAAACATCGCTTATCGCATCAATGATGCTGTCAGCGTAGGTGCTGGTGTACGTATCGTTTATGGTGAAGGCGAAATTGGTGCCTCATTACCAGGTTGGGTTGATGGTATCAAACCTGCTCTGCCGGCTCCTGTGCAGGCAGTGTTACCTCCAGGTGGCACTGAGCTGAAAAGCATGAAGGGTGATGATGTGGGTTATGGCTGGCAGTTAGGTGCCAGTTGGCAGATTAATCCGGCTCACCGTTTGGGTTTTGCTTATCACAGCGGCGTGCAACTGGACTTAGATGGCCATGCGTCTGGTGTTCTGTACACTGGCGGCCAAGATGTGTCCATTGAAGGTTATTTACCGCTTGAATTGCCCGCTTTTGCAGAGATAGCTTCCCATCACCAATTGACCGATAACTGGGCCATGCATGCGAGTGTGAACTGGACAGATTGGAGCGTATTCGATCAACTAGTGGCTTATTTCCCTGGTGAAGTTAAACCTAAGGGCGGTTTAGAGTCTGATTTAGTTAAAGAAGAGCACTTCGAAGATAACTGGCGCTTCGCGCTAGGGACGACTTATCAAGTGAATAACGACTGGTTAGTGCGTGCCGGTGTTGCTTTAGATAAAACGGCGGCAAATGACGAGTGGCGCACAACCACAATTCCAGACTCTGACCGTCTGTGGTTCTCTGTCGGCGCAGGTTATCAGGCAACTAAGAACCTGAACGTTGATTTTGCTGTGACTTATATTAAAGCGACTGGCGATGCGCCAATCAACGAACAGCAAAACCTATTGAACCTAGCGACTGTTAACTTTAACGGCGAAGCAAGCGGCGATGTATGGCTTGCGGGTATCCAAATGAGCTACAAGATGTAAGTTCAGTATGTTAAAAAAAGCCCTGAATCTTCAGGGCTTTTTTATGGCTATAGCATGGTGGCGTTATCTTGTTTTACGGCTTACTTGCTGGTCACGGCGGTAAATTCCGAATATATTCACTGCATAAGTCGGTGGATCATGTTAATTCTCGCCAGCATAAAAAGGCGGCGGAGAGTTCAGATAGGATAGTAGCGTGCAGAAAAAATACGTGGTGGCCTTAGATCAAGGCACGACCAGCTCAAGGGCGATAGTGTTCGATCACGACGCAAACATTGTCAGCGTGTCCCAGCGGGAATTTACCCAGTTGTACCCTAATCCGGGTTGGGTCGAGCATGATCCCATGGAGATTTGGGCAAGCCAAAGTTCAGTGTTAATTGAAGTATTGGCGCGTGCGGGTATTCACAGCGATGAAGTGGCCGCCATTGGCATTACCAATCAGCGGGAAACCACTGTTATATGGGAGAAGGCCACAGGTAAACCTATTTATAACGCGATTGTGTGGCAGTGCCGTCGCAGCGCTGAGATTTGTGAGCAACTCAAAGCTCAAGGGTTAGAAGAATATGTGCGTGAGAATACCGGTTTATTACTCGACCCTTATTTTTCAGGCACTAAGATCAAATGGATTCTAGATCATGTGCCCAATGCCCGTGAGCAAGCCGAGCGTGGTGAGTTGTTGTTCGGCACTATCGATACTTGGCTCGTGTGGAAGTTAACCGAGGGCAAGGTGCATGTCACCGATCCCACCAATGCTGCCCGTACTTTGCTATTCAATATCCATAGCCTGACTTGGGATAATAAGTTACTCGAAGCCTTAGATATTCCCTTGTCTATGTTGCCTGACGTTAAACCTTCCTGCAGCGTGTATGGTACGACACGGATAGCGGGGGAAGGCAGTGAAATCCAAGTCGCAGGAATGGCGGGCGATCAACAGGCTGCGCTTTTTGGTCAGTTATGTGTCGAGCCCGGCATGGCGAAGAATACCTACGGCACTGGTTGTTTTTTGTTGATGAATACAGGGACCAAAGCGGTGCGCTCAAACCATGGCTTATTGACTACAGTTGCCGTGGGGCCTAAGGGTGAAGTGAACTATGCCCTCGAAGGTTCAGTCTTTATGGGCGGCGCGACCATTCAATGGCTGCGAGATGAACTGGGGCTTATTCGTGATGCCAGTGATACTGAGTACTTTGCCTCTAAGGTCGCCGATACTAATGGCGTGTATCTGGTGCCCGCTTTTGTGGGACTCGGTGCGCCCTATTGGGATCCCAATGCCCGTGGTGCGCTATTTGGTCTGACACGCGGGGCGAATCGTAATCATATTATTCGGGCGGCGTTAGAATCCATCGCTTACCAGAGTAAAGATTTACTCGATGCCATGATCAAAGACAGTGGCGTCAGCCTTAAGCGTTTAAAGGTGGATGGCGGCGCGGTCGCTAATGATTTTTTGATGCAATTTCAAGCCGACATTACCGATGTCGAAGTGTTAAGGCCAAGCGTTTGTGAGACAACCGCTTTGGGTGCGGCATTTTTAGCTGGGTTGGCAGTGGGCTTTTGGGAGAGTGTGATAGAGCTTGAGCACAAAGCCTGTATCGATAAGCATTTTATCCCTAATATCGATGCCCAGACTCGAGTACAGCTATACGCAGGTTGGCAGGACGCGGTGGCCAGAACTCGAACTTAAACAATACGCCTTGAGGCGGCATTGGTTTGAGATAAAACTTAATTTGAGGTATCGCATGATTCGAAATCTGGCCTGATTTCAGGCATGCTCGATAGTGCTGCTAAAAAGAGGCTAATAAAAAGGCGCTAATCCAATGGGATTGCGCCTTTTCCGTTTTATATCAGTACGGATTTATACTTCTACATCAATGATATGTTGGCTCGGTAGCTTCTTGATTTCTGCGGAATCATCGGTCACTTCAAGTACGACACCTTCTTTTAGTTTTAGCGTTTCGGTTTCATCCGATGCACGGCGTTTCTTATTTTTATTGTTATCTGATTCTTTGCGTCTTTCCCTGACTTTAGTATTGTGGCTTTCTAACGCTGGAGGTAACTGCGACTGCGGTGTTTCATGGCTATCGGGGGCATTTGCGCTTGCACTGCTGACTTGGTCAACAACCCGTTTAGGGTGAAACACGGCTTTTACTGGCTGTGCCAGCATGGCATAAATGCTATCCAATCCACTCATAACGCCTCCTTGTTATTACACCTCTTAATATGATATCGGCTGAAGTCGGTCAATATTTAGACTATACGCCGTTTAACTTGTTAAGGCGAATAGGGCGAGTCATTAGGTAGTTAGTGCGGGTATAAGGTGAATGTGTAGGGATAAAGTGGTTATTTTGGTGGATTTTACGTGGGATTTTTGATCTTTCTCGCAATCGCGACATTAATATTCAGCCATTAGTAAAAAGATGAACGTCTTTATTTGGAATAAAAATTTAGATTTTTATGCTGATTTCAACTCTTTTTTGACTGTCGAATAAGGATGGACGTAAGTTTGTTTTGTTGCGTTTTTGAGTTTGACGTTATTTCTCGACCCGTAAAATCCCACAAATACAGAAATAATTCCCCATTTTTTTCATCGCAAGCACCTGAAAGCAAAAGGTTGCTGAATATATCGGCGCTATTTATTCCTGTTGTTTCCTCTGTTTAGTCAATCTCTAATGGTTTTTCTTGTCAAAAGTTTGTCGCGAGGTTAAGTGCTCAACATGCGGCTAACCCGCTTGCCGACTGGATTTATAAAAGGATCCCATCCCTTGACAATGCTTGTCGACTGTCCCTAAACTTAGCAGTTGTGGGAAATAGTGGATATTTGTGGATCAAAAATCAAAGGATAGGATGAATTAGCGTGTTTCGTGGAGCCAGTGCTATCAACTTAGATACAAAGGGACGGATCGCTATTCCAGTGCGATACCGCGAACCTTTGCAGCTTGAGCACCAAGGCCGCATCGTGATTACCGTCGATATCCAATCCGCCTGTTTACTCTTGTATCCCATTCACGAATGGGAATTGATCGAAGCTAAGTTGTTGAAGCTTTCAGATACCGATAAAACCCAGAGATCCTTAAAACGCCTGTTACTCGGCTACGCCCACGAAGTGGAGCTCGACAGTAATGGGCGCATATTACTGCCGCCACCGTTAAGGCAATATGCCAATTTAGATAAGCGCATCATGCTGGTGGGGCAATTGAATAAATTTGAGCTGTGGGATGAGCAATCTTGGCTGCAGCAAATTGATGAATGTCAGGAAACGATTCGAAGTGAGGATCTCGTTAATAATGAGCGTCTCGCGGATTTTTCACTTTAACGAGTCGTGATAACTAAATAAGAAGAGAGTAATGAGTCAAGAATTTGCCCATTTATCCGTACTGCTAGCAGAAACGGTTGGCGGTTTAAACATCAAAGACGATGGCATCTATATCGATGGCACGTTCGGCCGCGGTGGTCATTCAAGACAAGTATTACTACAACTCGGTGAACATGGTCGATTGATCGCCATCGATCGTGATCCTCAAGCGATTGAAGCGGCCAAACAATTTGCTGACGATCCACGCTTTCAAATCGTGCATGGTGGCTTTGGTCAATTAGCCGATTATGTCGAAGAGCTTGGGCTTGTGGGCAAAATTGATGGCGTATTACTCGATTTAGGTGTGTCTTCACCCCAGCTCGACGATGCTGAGCGCGGTTTTAGTTTTTTGCGCGATGGTCCACTCGATATGCGTATGGATAACAGCCAAGGCCAAACGGCTGCGCAATGGTTGGCTCGTGCCGAAATTGAAGATATGGCTTGGGTATTTAAAACCTACGGTGAAGAGAAAAATGCTCGCCATATTGCCCGTTGTATTGCTGCCGATCGTGAGAAAACGCCGTTTTTACGTACCAAAGATTTAGCCGATTTAATTGCGCGTATCACTAAAAATAAAGAACGCAATAAGCACCCTGCGACTCGGGTGTTTCAAGCAATCCGCATTTATATCAATAGTGAATTAGATCAAATTGATCAGGCACTTGAAGGAGCCGTCAATGTGCTCGCACCCCAAGGACGCTTGTCGGTCATCAGTTTTCATTCTTTAGAAGATCGTATCGTGAAGCGTTTTATTCGTCGTCATAGCCAAGGCGAAAGTGTGCCGCACGGTTTTCCGGTTACTGAAGATCAAATTAACAAGTCGCGTAAGTTACGTGCCGTGGGCAAGGCGATTATGCCATCCGACGAAGAAATCGAACGCAATGCCAGAGCTCGCAGCTCAGTGTTACGCATTGCCGAGCGTTTAGATTACTAAGGGGCGCACTGTGAGTAAGCCCTCGATTAATCTGCCACGGATCGTTTTACATGATTTATGGCTGCACAAATGGATCTTGTTATTAGCCTTGCTTGTGCTGAGTAATGCGGTTGCCGTGGTTTATGGCAGCCATGTTAGCCGTCAACTGACAACCCAGTGGGACCAGTTACTGCAGGAGCGAGATAGATTAGATATTGAGTGGCGCAATTTATTATTAGAAGAGCAATCGCAGACTGAGCACAGTCGTATTACGCGTATTGCCTCTAAGGAACTCAACATGAGTCGTCCGTTACCCAGCGAAGAAGTTGTGGTAAAGGTGCCGTGAGTATAGGGAAGATATGACTAGGCAAGCGAAAATCAAACGGGTAAGCAAACCGCAAAAACCTCAATTGATCCACTGGCGTTTATACGTAGTGGTCGGGTTTGTGTGTGCGTTGTTTTGCAGCCTAGTGGGACGCGCAGCTTACATTCAAATTATCGAGCCTGACAAATTACGTCACGAAAGTGACATGCGAACATTGCGGACCACAAGTCGTGAAGTGCAGCGTGGCTTGATCACTGACCGAAATGGCGACATGTTGGCCGTGAGCGTACCTGTACGAGCCGTCTGGGCCGATCCAAAACAAGTCAATGATAGTAATGGTTTTGCCGATATGCGCCGCTGGCAAGCCTTAGCAGATGTGTTGCATGAGCCCCTCGAAGATTTGTTAGAGCGAGTGCGCAGTAACCCCACCAAACGCTTCACCTACTTGAAACGCCAAATTACCCCTGCGGTTGCGGACTATATTACTCAGCTTAAATTACCCGGTGTATTTCTAAAGTCTGAATCTCGTCGTTATTATCCTGGTGGTGAAATCACAGCTCAGTTAATCGGCATCACTAACATAGATGATGTTGGGATTGAAGGTGTTGAAAATGCTTATAATAGTTGGTTAACAGGTACGCCTTCCAAACAAAAAGTGCGTAAGTCACGCGATGGTCATGTCGTCGAGCGTCTCGATATAGTGCAGGAAGGTGAGAGTCCAAATGATCTCGTGCTGAGTATCGATCATAGGATCCAACAATTAGCCTATCGCGAACTAAAACGCACCACTGAGATGAACCAAGCGACTTCGGGTTCGATTGTCGTCCTCGACATTCACACGGGTGAAGTCTTGGCTATGGTGAATACGCCTTCGTATAACCCCAATGCGCGCGACAATCTGCAAACCTTCAGAATGCGTAACCGTGCTATGACAGATACCTTTGAGCCGGGTTCGACCATTAAGCCATTTGTGGTAGCCGCAGCGCTTGAAGCTGGCACAGTTAAATCGACCGATATTATTGCCACTTCACCGGGTTGGATGCGTTTAGGTGGTCGCCAAGTACGTGACCCCGCGAACTACGGCGATATGAGTTTGGCGCGTATTTTGGCTAAATCCAGTAACGTCGGCATCAGTAAATTGGCTTTGTCTATTCCGGTGCAGCAACTGCTCGGTACTTATCAATCCATGGGACTTGGCAGTTTTTCGGGAATTAACCTCACGGGTGAAAGCGCTGGCTTGATTCAAGATCGCCACCGTTGGTCAGACTTTGAACGTGCCACCTTGTCGTTTGGTTACGGCTTAACGGCAACAACACTTCAACTTGCGCGCATGTACGCCACCTTAGGCAATGGCGGTACTTTGTTCCCAGTCTCGATAATGAAACTGAAAAAGCCACCTGTCGGTGAGCGAGTCATTTCTGAAAATGTGGCCCACGATGTGATGCAAATGCTGGTCGGTGTAACGGAAAAAGGCGGCACAGGCACCTTAGCGCACATCGACGGTTATCCAGTTGCAGGTAAGTCTGGCACAAGTCGTAAGGCAGTTGCTGGTGGTTATGGTGATGATTATGTTGCTTTATTTGCGGGTGTTGCTCCTGCGAATAATCCTAGATTAGCGATAGTGGTGGTAGTGAACGAGCCTAAGGGCGATCTCTATTATGGTGGTTCAGTGGCGGGGCCTGCATTTGCCAAAGTCATGTCTGGCGCACTGCAAATGTTAAACGTTGAACCCATTACCGATAAAGAACAAGTGCAATTGGCGGGTATCGCCGCCGGGAGAGCAGAATGATGTTATTACGGGATCTGCTCGCGCCTTGGCTGCATTATGCCGGCGCGCAGTCCTTCAATGATCTGACCTTAGATAGCCGCGCAATACGTCGCGGCGATGTGTTTTTGGCGCTGCCAGGACATAAGGTCGATGGCAGACAGTTTATTGAAAAAGCCTTAGATTTAGGTGCCGTAGGTGTATTAGTTCACACGGATGATGCTGACCAACATGGCAAAGTGCTGCTGGGCGATAATGCCGAGCACGGTGTGCAGATTTATTTCTTTCAGTTAAGTCGTCAGGTATCGGCAATTGCCGCCCAGCGTTATCCCTTAGCGCACAAGTCTGCCGTTATGCCATCCCTTGGGGTTATCGGTATTACCGGAACTAACGGTAAAACCTCTACGAGTCAACTCATTGCACAACTGGTGACTTCATTGGGGCGCAAAGCCGCCGTCATGGGCACCCTTGGCAATGGTCTCTGGGGCGAGCTTGTTGATAGTGGTAACACCACAGCCGATGCAATTACCTTAATGCGTCAGTTGTATGAGTTTGAAGCCCAAGGCGCGAACTTCTGCGCTATGGAAGTGTCGAGTCACGGCTTAGTGCAAGGCCGGGTCGACGCAGTACCATTTGATGTTGCCGTGTTCACTAATCTGACGCGCGATCACCTCGATTACCACGGCGATATGGAAAGCTATGCCGCCGCTAAACAAAGCCTATTTCGTTTCAGCACTTTAGGTCACGGTTTATTGAATCTCGACGATGCAGTTGGCGCCTCTTGGTTGACTGAGCTTAAGCCTGTGCCTGCGCAGATTTGGGGTTTTAGTATTGAAGGTCATCAAGGTGCGGCTTTTTATACCAAAAATGCCAAGTTTGACGATCAAGGTGTCAGTGCAACCTTAGTGTGGCCCGAGGGCGAGACTCAAATCCACTCGCCACTTCTTGGTGCCTTTAATCTCTCTAATTTACTCGCGGCGTTATCGGCCTTGTATCTGCAAGGTTTTGATATGAAAGCGTTAGCCGAGCAGGTGCAATATTTAACGCCCGTTGCAGGTCGTATGGAGCGTTTCACTACAGTGGATAACATCACCTTAGTGGTCGATTATGCCCATACACCCGATGCGATCGAACAAGCGTTAAACGCGCTACGTCGCCATTGTGCCGGTGATTTATGGTGCGTGTTTGGTTGTGGCGGCGACCGTGATAAGGGCAAGCGTCCTTTGATGGGTCAAGCTGCAGAACAGTATGCCGACCGTATTATGGTGACCAGCGACAATGCGCGCAGTGAAGACCCTGCGCAAATTATTACCGATATTATCCAAGGGCTTGCAACACCAGAGCAGGCATTGACTGAGGTTGACCGTATCGCAGCAATTAAAGAGGTTGTGGCATTGGCTAAACCTGGCGATGTGATCTTGCTTGCGGGCAAGGGCCACGAAACTTACCAAGAGGCGGCAGGTGTGCGTCATGATTATGATGAACGCGCCCTGGCACACCAGTTATCGGAGCAATCAAGATGATCCCTCTTTCTCTCGAGACTCTAAGTCAACACTTAGGCGTGCATCGAGTCGGTGACGACGTCACCATCGAAGATTTAAGCAGTGATAGCCGCAAAATCGGCGCTGCAACCCTGTTTGTAGCCTTAAAGGGTGAGCGTTTTGATGGCCATGATTTTGCTGCTACCGCTATTGAGAACGGCGCAGCGGCGTTAATGGTCGAGCGCGAGTTAGCCTTTGATATTCCGCAGCTGATTGTGCCCGATTGCCAAAAAGCTATGGGCGCGATAGGGGCTTATGTCCGTGACCAAATCAATCCGATTTGTGTTGCTTTGACTGGCTCAAACGGCAAAACCAGCGTGAAGGAAATGATCGCGACCATTCTGTCGGCAAAGCATCAAATCCTCTATACCGCTGGCAATTTTAATAATGAGATTGGTGTGCCGCTCACTTTGCTGCGTTTAACGCCAGAGGATGAGTTTGGGATATTCGAGCTCGGCGCTAACCATAAAGGTGAAATCGATTACACCTCGGGACTCGTGCGTCCAAACGTCGCGCTGGTGAATAACGTCGGCAGCGCCCATTTAGAAGGATTTGGATCGCAAGCGGGTGTCGCACAGGCGAAGTCAGAAATTTTTAATCATCTGCAGGCCGATGGCACTGCCATCATCAATGCCGATGATGCCTTCGCTGATTTTATGAGCGTTAAGGCAAGACCTTATAAGCAACTGAGCTTCTCCCAGCAAGATGGTGCCGCTAAACGTCATATCGACGTGATAGCGACAGGCCATAAGACTAATGCGGATGGTTGCTATCGTTTTATGCTCAATTATTTAGGTGAATCTTGCCAAGTGGTATTGCCGTTGGCGGGTCGTCATCAGGTGAGTAATGCACTCGCCGCTGCAAGTGTTTGTATTGCTTTGGGATTGAGTTTGACTGAAATATCTGAAGGCTTGAGCCAATTAACGCCAGTGAAAGGACGTATGCAGCCGAGTCAATTGGGGCGCGTGCGTCTAATCGACGATAGCTATAACGCAAATCCTGTCTCCGTTGGCGCTGCTATCGCTTGGTTAAAGGAAATTTCTGAAAATCGCTGTCTGGTACTGGGAGATTTAGGAGAATTAGGCGACAATGCGCCCCTTTTACACGCTGAACTAGGGCAACTGGCCAAGCAACAGGGGATTGATGCCTTGTTTTGTACCGGAACTTTAAGTCAGCACACGAGCCAAGCTTTCGGTGCGGAGCACTATGACAGTGTGGCGACGTTAGTAGAAAAACTTATAAAGCATATAAACCAGTTGCCGGGACAGGTAACGGTTCTCGTTAAAGGTTCACGTAGCGCCGCCATGGAGCGGGTCGTGGATGGCCTAACAGTAGCCTTCGGGCGTGGGGAGTTAGTGTAAATGCTGGTATATCTGGCCGAGTATTTAACCCGTTTTCATACCGGGTTTAACGTGTTTTCCTATGTGACATTTCGAGCCATTTTAGGCTTATTGACCGCATTGGTTTTTAGCTTATGGTTTGGCCCTAAACTGATTGAACGTTTGCAATTACTGCAAATTGGTCAGGTTGTGCGTAACGATGGTCCAGAATCACATTTTAGTAAGCGTGGCACACCGACTATGGGTGGTTTGCTGATATTGGCTGCTATTTTCATCAGCGTATTGTTGTGGGGTGATCTGGGTAGCCGCTATGTGTGGGTCATGCTGTTTGTGCTCGGCAGTTTCGGTTTGATCGGTTTTATCGACGATTATCGCAAAGTGGTACGTAAAGACACTAAAGGCTTGATCGCGCGCTGGAAGTACATTCTGCAATCTTTGGCTGCGCTGCTTATTGCTTTTTTCCTGTATGCCACGGCGGCCAATCCAGGTGAAACCCAGTTAGTGGTGCCTTTCTTTAAAGACGTGATGCCGCAACTCGGCGCCGTATTTATCGTATTGGCATACTTCACGATAGTGGGTTCGAGTAATGCGGTGAACTTAACCGATGGTCTAGATGGTTTGGCGATTATGCCGACGGTAATGGTCGCGGCGGCGTTTGCCTTGATTGCTTATTTGTCGGGTCACGCTCAGTTTGCGAATTACTTACATATCCCGCATTTACCCGGTTCGGGTGAGTTAGTGATCGTCTGTACCGCCATTGTCGGTGCGGGTCTGGGCTTTTTGTGGTTCAACACTTACCCTGCGCAAGTCTTCATGGGCGATGTGGGTTCACTGTCATTAGGTGCTGCACTGGGCACAATTGCAGTGCTCGTTCGCCAAGAGATTTTGTTAGTGATCATGGGCGGCGTGTTCGTGATGGAAACCCTGTCAGTGATTCTGCAGGTGGGTTCGTACAAGTTACGCGGCCAGCGTATTTTCCGCATGGCGCCGATCCACCATCACTATGAGTTAAAAGGTTGGCCTGAACCTCGAGTGATAGTGCGTTTTTGGATTATCTCGATATTCCTCGTCTTACTTGGCTTAGCCACGTTGAAGTTAAGGTAATTGGTTATGCAAAATCAGTATTCACACATAGTGTTAGGTTTGGGGGCCACGGGCTTGTCCGTGGTGCGCTATTTGTGTGGAAAGGGCATTACGCCATTGGTGATGGACAGTCGTCGGCAGCCTCCGGGCGCCGAAACGTTAGCAACGTCTTTTCCTGATGTGAAGCTGATTTCTGGCGGATTCGATTGCCGTTATCTTGTGCAAGCGACGCAGATCATTATTAGTCCCGGCATTGCTACTTATACCCCAGAGGTGCGTGCCGCTGTGGATATGGGCATTGAGGTGATTGGCGATGTGGAGCTATTTGCCCGTGAGATTGCTGACCGTAAACCTTGTGTGATTGGCATTACTGGCTCTAACGGAAAATCGACCGTCACTACACTGGTGGGCGAGATGGCAAGGGAAGCGGGTATTGCTGTTGCCGTCGGAGGTAATATCGGTGTGCCTGCGTTGGATTTACTGCATGAAAATGCGGACTTATTTGTGCTTGAGTTGTCGAGCTTTCAATTGGAAACCACCCATAGTCTTAAGTGTGTGGTGGCGACCTGTTTGAATATCAGCGAAGACCACATGGACAGATACAGTGACATCGATGCCTACCGCGAGGCTAAATTACGTTTATACAAACAAACCCGTGCCGTACTTTTTAATCGTGACGATAAACTGACCGTACCGCCAGAACCAATGAACCAAAACAGTTTTGGTTTAGCGGCGCCAGAAGCGGACGAATGGGGCATCAGCGACAGCAAGATTTATCACGGTAGCAGCGAAATAATGCCGATCACTGAAGTGTCGCTGATTGGCAGTCATAACCATGCCAACCTACTTGCGGCGATGGCGCTTGTGGATGTCGTGGGTGTCGACAAGCACGTTATGGCAAAAGTGGCGCGTACTTTTACTGGCTTATCCCATCGCTGTGAAGTGGTTGGTGTTAAGAATGGCGTGACCTATGTCAATGACTCTAAAGCGACAAATGTCGGTGCCACAGTCGCCGCACTCGATGGCTTGAGTGACCACTTAGGCGATATTATTTTGATTGCTGGCGGTGACGGTAAAGGGGCTGATTTTAAGCCTTTAGCTGTGGCTTTAGCTAAAGTCACACACCTCATCACCTTAGGCCGCGATGGTAAAAAGATTGCTGCATTGAAAGACGGCTCGATAAGAGTCGACACTATGGCTGCTGCGGTAGCGAAAGCCGCTGAATTGGCAACCTCTGGTGATATCGTTTTATTATCGCCAGCCTGCGCCAGTTTAGATATGTACAGTAACTTCATGGCTCGAGGTGATGATTTTAGAAACCTCGTGGGACAACTTAATGGCGAGTGATGCAAGACAACTTAGCCTATTTGGGCGTTTGCGTTTAGCAATACCCAATTGGCAACGTGATACCGAAGTCCCGGGCGTGCAATTGTACGACCGTGCTTTGCTCGCGGCTGTGTTGTCTTTGATTAGCTTCGGCTTTGTAATGGTGATGTCAGCCTCTATGCCTGAAGCGCAAACGCTCACGGGGAACCCATTTTATTTTATGACTCGCCATGTCGGTTATTTAGTGGGTTGCTTATTCATTGCGGCATTTGTGCTAAGAGTAGAGATGCAGACTTGGCAGCGCTGGAGCCCCATGTTGTTGTTGATTGTGGGTTTGATGTTGTTAGCTGTATTGGTGGTTGGCACTACGGTAAACGGTGCGACGCGTTGGTTATCCATAGGCCCTATTCGCATCCAAGTGGCGGAGGTCGCTAAATTTGCCTTCGCCATCTATATGGCGGGTTACTTAGTGAGGCGTCATCAGGAAGTGCGCGAGAATGCTAAAGGCTTCTATAAGCCGATTGCAGTATTTGCGATTTACGCTGTGCTGATTTTGATGCAGCCCGACTTAGGTACTGTGGTAGTGCTATTTGTGGGAACGGTTGGTCTATTGTTTTTAGCCGGTGCGCGTTTACTCGATTTCTTTGCCTTGATTTTTGCGGGCGTATTGGCGTTTGTGGCCCTAGTGCTATTGGAACCGTATCGTATCCGCCGAGTGACCTCCTTTATGGATCCTTGGCAAGATCCCTTCGGTAGCGGTTACCAGTTGACTCAATCTTTGATGGCCTATGGTCGAGGTGATTGGTTTGGCCAAGGGCTAGGTAATAGTATTCAAAAATTAGAATATCTGCCCGAAGCGCACACTGACTTTATCTTTGCCGTGATCGGGGAAGAATTGGGCTTTATCGGCATTATTGCCGTGTTATCTGTACTGCTATTTGTGGCGCTGAGATCGATTCGTTTAGGTAATTTGTGTTTAGCCATGGATAAGCCATTTGAAGGTTATTTAGGTTATGCCATCGGTATTTGGATTTGTTTCCAGACTGTGGTGAATGTCGGCGCGAGTATCGGCATGTTACCAACCAAAGGGCTGACATTACCTTTTATCAGTTACGGTGGTAGTAGTTTATGGGTCATGACTGCGGCAGCGATGATGTTGCTGCGCATTGATTACGAGCGGCGCATGACATTAGTTCAGGCCGTGCAAGGGAGATTGAAGTGATGACTCCAACAGGAAAACGTATTTTAGTCATGGCGGGTGGTACGGGAGGACATGTGTTCCCGGCACTGGCGGTGGCTAAGTATTTAGCTCAACAGGGTTGGCAAGTGCGTTGGTTAGGCACGGCCGATCGTATGGAGGCGCGTTTAGTGCCCCAGTATGGATTTGATATTGATTTCATCGATATCAAAGGTGTGCGCGGTAATGGTTTGATCCGAAAACTTGCGGCGCCCTTTAAAGTGGTTCGTTCAATATTGCAGGCTAAGGCCGTGATTGCGGAATTTAAACCCGATGTGGTCCTTGGCATGGGCGGATTCGCCAGTGGCCCAGGAGGTGTTGCGGCAAGATTAGCCGGTATTCCACTGGTGCTGCATGAACAAAATGCCATCCCAGGGATGACAAACAAGTTGTTGTCGCGGATTGCGACGCAAGTGTTATGCGCCTTTAAAAATACCTTTACCACAGTGAAGGCCAAGGTCGTTGGTAATCCGATTCGCCAAGAACTGATTGCCTTAGGTGCAGAACCAAAGCCTGAGGCTGATGAAGCCTTAAAAGTATTAGTTGTCGGCGGTAGCCTTGGCGCCAAAATCTTTAACGATCTGATGCCTGAAGCGGTTGCGATACTGAGTCAGCAGCAGTCTGTGACGGTTTGGCATCAAGTGGGTAAAGATAATCTTACGGGCGTGAAGGCGGCATATCAGCAACAAGGACAAGATGGTGGCGTGAATATCGCTGAGTTTATCGACGATATGGAAGCCGCCTATCGCTGGGCTGATGTGGTATTGTGCCGAGCTGGCGCCTTGACTGTGTCTGAGTTAGCGGCGGTGGGGCTACCGAGTATTCTGGTACCTTATCCCCATGCAGTGGATGATCATCAAACCCGTAACGCTCAAGTATTGGTTGAGGCTGGCGCAGCTTTCCTATTGCCACAGGCCATCTTGGACGTGAATAAACTGGCGAACAAATTACAGTTGCTCGCCAATGACAGAACAGAATTAGCCCGTATGGGCCAAAGAGCGAGAGACGTTGCGGTACTGGATGCGACTGAACAAGTTGCCGCAGTGTGCATCAGCCTTGCTGAGAAAGGATAAGCATGACTAAGACAGAAAGATACGCACAACTGAGAAGCATGATCCCAGAAATGCGCCGTATTAAGCGTATTCACTTCGTCGGCATTGGCGGCGCGGGCATGGGCGGGATCGCCGAAGTGTTAGTGAACGAAGGCTATCAGGTGAGTGGTTCGGATATTGCGCAAAATGCCGTGACCGACAGATTGTGTTTACTCGGTGCCAAGATCCAAATTGGTCATGCCGCTGAAAACGTGCAGCAAGTGGATGTGGTCGTCGTATCTACCGCGATTAATCTGGAAAATCCAGAAATCCTTGCCGCTAAAGAATTACGTATTCCTATTGTACGTCGTGCTGAGATGTTAGCCGAGTTGATGCGTTATCGACATGGTGTGGCGATTGCGGGCACCCATGGTAAAACCACGACAACGAGCCTTATCGCCAGCGTTTATGGTCAAGCTGGGCGGGATCCAACCTTTGTGATTGGTGGTTTGCTCAACAGTGCCGGTACCAATGCCAGATTAGGCACCAGCCGTTATTTGATTGCCGAAGCCGATGAGAGTGATGCGAGCTTTTTGCATTTGCAGCCTATGGTCAGTGTGGTGACCAATATCGAAGCTGATCATATGGATACTTATGGCGGTGATTTTGAAAAACTGAAATCGACTTTTGTGGATTTTCTGCACAACTTGCCGTTCTACGGTGTTGCTGTGGTGTGTATTGATGATGCCGTCGTGCGTGAGATTCTGCCGCGTATTGGCCGTAAACACGTGACCTATGGTTTCAGTGACGATGCGGACGTGCAAGCACTTAATTTTAGTCAGCAAGGTCATCAGTGCCGTTTTACTGTCAGGCGTAAAGCTAAAGAAGATCTCGATCTGGTGTTGAATTTACCGGGCCAACATAATGTGCTCAATGCGTTAGCGGCCATTGCGGTGGCGACTGAAGATGAAATCGACGATAACGCGATTACTCAGGCTTTAGTGGAGTTCCAAGGTATAGGGCGTCGTTTCCAGCATTTAGGCAAATTTGCCACGCCGAAGGGCGAAGTCATGTTAGTGGATGATTATGGTCATCATCCCAGCGAAGTTGCGGCGACCATTAAAGCTGCGCGCGCAGGATGGCCTGATAGACGTTTGGTCATGGCGTATCAGCCGCACAGATACACTCGTACCCGTGATTTGTATGAGGATTTTGTGGAAGTGTTATCACAAGTGGATTGCTTATTGTTACTCGATATTTATAGTGCGGGTGAAGCGCCGATCACAGGTGCGGATGGTCGCGCATTATGTCGTTCAATTCGCTTGCGTGGTCAGCTAGATCCGATCTTTATCGCAAGCCCAGATCTGCTTGCAGAAGTGCTGCCCGATGTATTGCAGGACGGGGATTTATTACTCACCCAAGGTGCGGGTAATATTGGCGCCCTGTCACGACAGTTAGCGTCGTCTGGATTAGGGTTTGCTGTGGTGGAATTACCTGCGCAAGCAAGCTGATCTTTAGCGCTTGATCTGCGAGAAAAAGGAAATTTTGACCAAAGGATTTTGGTCTATATAATGGCCGGTTTTCTGTGGTTTTTAATGGGTGTCGTTAAAGGTGGGATGAAGCGTGTCTTGGAGTGATAAGAGGCGGCACTGGCGGGCAAGAATGTCACGGTTTAATTGGTATCAATGGAGCGGGGCTGGCTTTTTATTCTTCATCGTAGCCAGTTTTGTATTTGGTGGCTATCAGTTACATAAATTTTTGAATGATGCCAGCAACTTGCCGATTGAGGCCGTTGCCATCAAAGGTGAGCGGGTTTACACCACAGATAAAGATATACAAGTAGCACTACAGCATTTAATGCAGCGCAGTTTTTTTAGTGCTGACATTACCTTAGTGCAGCAGGCGTTAGAAGCTTTACCTTGGGTGTATCGCGCATCGGTAAGGCGTGAGTGGCCAGCGAAACTCAGGGTGTATTTGCAAGAGCAACAACCCGCAGCCCATTGGAATGGTGACTTGTGGTTGAACGTGCATGGAGAAGTATTCGAAGCGCCATCGCACCCAGAGCTTGAGCATTTACCGCAGTTATCTGGACCAAATGATATGGGCCTTGAGGTGTTGACTGTCTATGCACAGATCAACTCCCTACTAAAGATTAATGGCTTTACCTTAGCCAGTTTGAATTTAACGCCACGACATGCGTGGCACGCGACCCTTGGAAACGGTATCGTTTTAGATTTGGGTCGAGAAGATAAAATTGCACGGATACAACGATTTATTACTGTTTATCCGGTTTTGGCGAAACAAGAGAAATCCGTTGCCAGAGTAGATTTGCGCTACGACACAGGGTTGGCCGTAGGCTGGGGCGATGCACAAACAAGAGAGCCGATAATTAATGATCAAAAACCAAGATAGAAACCTTATCGTCGGATTGGACATAGGAACCTCTAAGGTCGCAGTGATCATAGGCGAAGTTCTGCCCGATGGCGAAATTAGCATAGTCGGCCTTGGTAACCATCCCTCAAGGGGCATGGATAAAGGTGGCGTGAACGATTTAGATTCTATAGTTCGCAGTGTACAACGTGCGCTCGATCAAGCGGAATTAATGGCGGATTGCCAAGTGTCATCGGTTTACTTGAGTATTTCGGGTAAACACATCGCCTGCCAAAACGAAAACGGCATGGTATCGATCAACGATGAAGAAGTGACACAGGAAGATGTTGATAACGTGATCCATACGGCTCGCTCGGTGAAGATCCCGACCGAACGTCGCATTTTACACGTGCTGCCGCAGGAATATGCAATCGACGTTCAAGACGGCATTCGCAGCCCAATCGGTATGTCCGGTATGCGTATGGAGGCCAAGGTACACATAGTGACCTGCGCCAATGATATGGCGAAGAATATTACTAAGAGCGTTGAGCGTTGTGGCCTTAAGGTCGACGACTTAGTGTTCTCTGGGATTGCTTCAGCCGATGCTGTGTTGACCTTCGATGAGAAAGATTTAGGTGTATGTATCGTCGATATCGGCGGTGGCACTACAGATATTGCGGTATATACCAATGGCGCCTTGCGTCATTGTGCGGTTGTGCCCGTTGCTGGTAACCAAGTGACGAACGACATTGCGAAGATTTTCCGCACGCCATCGTCACATGCTGAACAAATTAAAGTGCAGTTCGCCTGTGCTCGCAGTTCTATGGTGAGCCGCGAAGACAGTATTGAAGTGCCATCGGTAGGTGGTCGTCCATCGCGGAGCATGTCACGTCACACGCTCGCCGAAGTGGTTGAACCAAGATACCAAGAGCTGTTTGAGCTTGTGCTTAAAGAGTTGAAAGACAGTGGGTTAGAAGATCAAATCGCCGCAGGTATTGTGCTCACAGGTGGCACAGCGTCGATTCAAGGTGTGGTCGATATTGCGGAAGCGACTTTTGGCATGCCAGTTCGCGTAGCGTCACCGCTACCGATCAAAGGTTTATATGAATACGTGGACCAGTCTATTTACTCCACAGGAGTCGGACTGCTTCATTACGGCGCACGACGGGTGATCGAACGGCAGTTCGAACGTCCTGAGCGCCAAGGGGTAACTAGCGCTTGGAATCGGGTCCAAAGCTGGTTTAAGGGCGAATTTTAATTTTCATAACGCAGGCAACACGGAGATCAGACAATGTTTGAGATCATGGATACTCACTCAGACGACGCGGTGATTAAAGTCATCGGCGTTGGCGGCGGCGGCGGTAACGCTGTCGAACATATGGTCAAACACAACATTGAAGGTGTTGAGTTTATCGTTACCAATACAGACGCTCAGGCCCTGAGAAAATCAGGCGCTGGCTCAACAATTCAATTAGGACGCGATGTCACTAAAGGTCTTGGAGCAGGGGCAAACCCAGATGTGGGTCGTGCTGCAGCTGAAGAAGACCGCGAAAACATTCGCGCGGCAATCAAAGGTTCTGACATGATCTTTATCGCTGCCGGTATGGGCGGTGGTACAGGTACAGGTGCTGCACCTGTTGTGGCTCAAATCGCACGCGAAGAAGGTATTCTCACCGTTGCGGTTGTGACTAAGCCTTTCCCATTTGAAGGGAAAAAACGTATGGCTTACGCTGAGCAAGGCATTGCCGAGCTGGCTAAGCACGTGGATTCGTTAATCACGATCCCGAACGAAAAATTATTAAAAGTATTGGGCCGTGGTACTTCTTTACTCGATGCGTTCGCCGCAGCGAATAACGTGTTACTTGGCGCGGTACAAGGTATTGCCGAGCTTATCACTCGTCCAGGTCTGATTAACGTCGACTTCGCCGACGTGAAGACTGTGATGTCTGAAATGGGTAATGCCATGATGGGTACTGGCGTCGCTCGCGGTGAAGACCGCGCTGAAGAAGCGGCCGAAGCTGCTGTTGCCAGCCCATTATTAGAAGACATCGACTTAGCCGGTGCGCGTGGTGTGTTAGTTAACATTACTGCGGGTATGGATATGAGTATCGAAGAATTCGAAACTGTCGGTAATCATGTTAAGGCTTATGCTTCTGACAACGCGACTGTGGTGGTTGGTGCTGTCATCGACCCAGAAATGAGTGATGAGTTGCGTGTAACGGTTGTTGCGACCGGTATTGGTGCTGAAAAGCGTCCAGATATCCAATTGGTTTCTAAACCTGCACCTCGTCCAGAGCCTGTAGTGGTTGAACCAAAAGTCGAAGCCTATGTCGAAGAAGCTGCACATGTGAACTATGCAGCGCCAAAAGGCAACGTGTTGCCAGCGGCTCCGCAGCCAGCTCCTACGCCTGCACCATCGACAAAGCATGAATTGGATTATCTTGATATTCCAGCATTTTTGCGTAAGCAAGCCGACTAGCGAGAGCGTTTGAGTCCAGCGTAATATGTGAGGTGTTGTTCGTTTGGGGCAATACCACAACATAGCTGCATTTGTGTGACATAATAAAGTTATGTTATTATGCTGAACCAGTGCGGCTCGATTTGCCGACGCTGAGTGTACAAATATTAGGCTTTATAATTGGCATATAAACGGGTAACTGAATGATATTTCAACGAACTGTTCAGAAAATGGTGAAAACAACTGGTGTCGGATTGCATTCTGGCAACAAGGTCACTTTGAGCATTATGCCCGCGCCCGTTAATTCAGGGATCGTACTCGTGCGCACCGATTTGAGTCCTGCCGTCGCCATTCCAGCGAAGGCGGAGCAAGTTCGTGAAACCACTATGTGTACGGCACTTGTCAATGACGAAGGTATTCGTATATCGACCATTGAGCATTTATTTGCAGCTCTTGCGGGTTTAGGCATAGATAACGCTGTAATTGAAGTGGACGCGCCTGAAATTCCTATTATGGATGGCAGTGCAAGCCCATTCGTCTTCTTGTTGCAGTCTGCGGGTATTAAAGAGCAGGCCGCGCCTAAGAAGTATTTAAAGATTAAGCGCCCTGTGCGCGTTGAAGATGGCGATAAATGGGCCGAGTTAAAACCATTTAAAGGTTTTAGAGTCAATTTTAAAATTGATTTTGCGCATCCAGAAATCGCTCGTAGCCAACAGCATGTGGTGATGGACTTTTCAACTTCTGCTTTCGTGAAAGATATCAGCCGCGCCCGTACTTTTGGGTTTATGCGTGATATCGAATATTTGCGAGCCAACAACCTAGCGTTGGGCGGCAGCATGGAAAACGCTGTTGTACTTGATGAATATCGCGTCCTTAATCCCGACGGCCTGCGTTATGAGGACGAATTTGTTAAGCACAAAATTCTAGATGCGTTTGGTGATTTATATGTAGCTGGGCACGCTATTTTAGGTGAGTTCACTGCTTATAAAACTGGTCATGCGTTGAACAACCAATTGGTGCGTGCTTTACTCGCGCAACAAGATGCGTGGGAGTTGGTCAGCTTCGAAAAAGAAGCCGATGTCCCCGTCAGCTTTACCGTACCAGGTGGCGCTGTATTTGCTTAAAAAGCGGTAAGATTATTTATTACGGCTGGCCAATGAGGCCAGCCGTTTTAGTTTTTCACCCAGTGAACCGCCAATATTTTCCGCTAATGCTGCAATGTGCTCTGCTGCTGCTGGGCTTAATTCTTTATGTCCCTGTTTAGGCTTTGCGTCATACATTGCTAATCTCGGGTTGACTTTAACTTCAATTGCGGTAAGGATTGGGAGCGTTTCTGCTTGAAGCTGGATTAATAGCTTCGGCTTTTGGAAGTTAATTCGCGCAGCCCAGGCCGCCGAAGTGGTTTCAACCACAAGAACACCCTGGCGGAAATTAGCGACTTTTAGTTGCTCCGCAACAGGACCTGCAATAATCTGCTTCACATGCTGATCCAGATACATAAGTAGTTCCGCTTTCTCAGCAAGGTCGGGTAATTTTCCCGATTGATGCAGTAATTGGCTGAGATCTTGAGGGGGCTTTTTCATATGATAATAAGATGGCTGAATTAGGCTATGAGTGTAACAGTATTTATTCAAGGTCGGAATGGCGTCACACGCTGGCAGCCCAGTAAACGCTGGTTGCTACTTCCAATACTATTGTTGGCCACTGGGTCCGGTATTTATCAACACAACTCCGCTCGATTTCAAGATCAGCAAGCCAGTGTCGATAACGATCGTCTCGTGCGCGAACAACAAAAGAAACAAGTCTTAGAGCTTAAAAGTGCTACTGAGTCTCAACTGGCTATGCTTGTGACTCATGTTGCACGTATGCAAGCCAAGATCACCCGTCTCGAAGCTTTAGGTCAACAGGTCGCCCAGCAGAATAAGTTGGATGAAGATTTTGATTTTTCATCCGAGGTTGGTGTGGGTGGTTTGAGCGAACTAGGCACTAACATCGAGCTCGGACAGCTTATCGACGATATGGATAAGTTGGCATCTCGAATTGACAATAATAATGTTCAGCTTTCACTACTTGAAACAGTGTCATCTAACCACCATATAGATGATGAACGTTATATATCAGGTATCCCGCTCGATAAAGGTTGGTTGTCGTCGCCCTACGGATTACGTAATGACCCTTTCAACGGTCGCAGGTCTGTGCATAAGGGGATTGATTTTACCGGTCGAGAAGGAGCTAAAGTTGTTGCGACTGCTGCAGGCGTGGTGACTTTTGCTGGAAATATGTTCGGTTATGGCGAATTGGTTGAAATCGACCATGGTAACGGTTTGCATACGCGTTATGGCCATAATAAAGCTTTGTCAGTGACTGTAGGTGATGTGGTCGCAAAAGGCGATGCTATCGCCAGTATGGGAAGCACTGGGCGCTCAACTGGGGCTCATGTGCATTATGAAGTGTTGCGCGGCGGACAGCAGATAGATCCACAAAAGTTTGTCTACCGCAAAGCAAGTTAATTGAAACATTGGCTTCTAGTTTCCATCATGGACTTGGCCTACAGAGAATAAGTGATTCAGATGTTTGGTAAATTACTGACAAAAGTATTTGGTAGTCGCAACGACCGCACCCTTAAAGGGCTTCAAAAGATCGTTATTAGCATTAACGCATTAGAAGCTGATTATGAAAAATTAACCGATGAAGCATTAAAGGCGAAAACCGCAGAGTTCCGTGAGCGTTTAGCTGCTGGCGCTTCATTAGATAGCATCATGGCTGAAGCCTTTGCGACAGTGCGCGAAGCGTCTAAGCGTATATTTGATATGCGTCATTTCGACGTGCAGTTACTCGGCGGTATGGTACTCGACAGCAACCGTATTGCTGAAATGCGTACGGGTGAAGGTAAAACCTTAACGGCAACCTTACCCGCCTACTTAAACGCATTGACAGGCAAAGGCGTCCACGTGATTACAGTGAACGATTACTTGGCACGTCGTGATGCCGAGAATAACCGCCCACTGTTTGAGTTCCTTGGTTTAACCGTAGGAATCAACGTCGCAGGTATTGGCCAACATGAAAAGAAATCTGCCTATAACGCCGATATCACTTACGGGACCAACAACGAGTTTGGTTTCGATTATCTGCGCGATAACATGGCGTTTTCACCGCAAGAACGGGTTCAACGTCCGTTGCATTACGCCCTAATCGATGAAGTGGATTCAATCTTAATCGACGAGGCGCGTACGCCGCTGATCATCTCTGGCGCCGCCGAAGATAGCTCTGAGCTATACATCAAGATCAACACCCTGATCCCTAATCTTATCCGTCAAGATAAAGAAGATACGGAAGAGTTTGTGGGTGAGGGCGACTACAGCATTGATGAAAAAGCCAAACAAGTGCATTTCACCGAGCGTGGCCAAGAAAAAGTAGAAAACCTGCTGATCGAGCGCGGCATGTTAGCCGAAGGCGACTCACTCTATTCTGCTGCAAATATTTCCCTATTACACCACGTCAACGCGGCGCTTCGTGCGCACACGCTGTTTGAGCGTGATGTGGATTACATAGTACAAGACAACGAAGTCATCATAGTCGATGAACACACGGGTCGTACTATGCCTGGTCGTCGTTGGTCTGAAGGCTTACATCAAGCTGTCGAAGCCAAAGAAGGTGTACACATTCAAAACGAAAACCAAACATTGGCTTCGATCACTTTCCAGAACTACTTCCGTCAATACGAGAAGCTGGCAGGTATGACAGGTACAGCCGACACTGAAGCGTTTGAATTCCAACACATCTATGGATTAGACACAGTCGTTGTGCCGACTAACCGTCCAATGGTGCGTAAGGATATGGCGGATTTAGTTTATTTGACCGCCGATGAAAAATATCAAGCGATCATTAAAGACATTAAAGATTGCCGTGAACGTGGTCAGCCAGTATTGGTGGGTACAGTATCAATCGAACAGTCTGAACTGTTAGCGCGCTTAATGGTGCAGGAAAAGATCCCGCACGAAGTTTTAAATGCTAAATTCCACGAACGAGAAGCTGAAATCGTCGCGCAAGCTGGCCGTACTGGTTCTGTGACTATTGCGACGAACATGGCAGGTCGTGGTACCGATATCGTGCTTGGCGGCAACTGGAACATGGAAATCGATGAACTCGATAATCCAACAGCAGAGCAAAAGGCCAAGATCAAAGCCGATTGGCAAATTCGTCATGATGAAGTCGTTGCTGCGGGTGGTTTACATATCCTAGGTACAGAACGTCACGAATCACGCCGTATCGATAACCAGTTACGTGGTCGTGCGGGTCGTCAAGGTGACGCGGGCTCATCACGCTTCTACTTGTCGATGGAAGATAGCTTAATGCGTATCTTCGCCTCGGATCGTGTCTCTGGCATGATGAAAAAGCTGGGTATGGAAGAAGGCGAAGCGATCGAGCATCCATGGGTGTCTCGCGCAATCGAAAACGCTCAACGTAAAGTTGAAGCGCGTAACTTCGATATCCGTAAGCAATTACTCGAATTTGATGACGTCGCTAACGATCAACGCCAAGTGGTTTACGCCCAGCGCAACGAGTTGATGGATGCGGAAAGTATTGAAGATACTATCCAAAACATCCAAGACGATGTGATTGGCGCGGTAATCGATCAGTATATTCCACCGCAATCAGTAGAAGAGCTGTGGGATATCCCAGGTTTAGAGCAACGTCTACACCAAGAATTTATGCTCAAATTACCTATCCAAGAATGGTTAGATAAAGAAGACGATCTGCATGAAGAGAGTCTACGTGAGCGTATTATTACTGCATGGGGCGATGCGTATAAGGCAAAAGAAGAAATGGTTGGCGCGCAAGTGCTACGCCAGTTTGAAAAAGCCGTTATGCTACAAACTCTCGATGGCCTGTGGAAAGAACACTTAGCGGCGATGGATCATCTGCGCCAAGGTATCCACTTACGTGGTTACGCGCAGAAGAATCCAAAGCAAGAATATAAGCGTGAGTCGTTTGAGTTATTCCAACAACTGCTGAACACCTTGAAACATGACGTCATCAGTGTGCTGTCGAAAGTACAAGTGCAGGCTCAGTCAGATGTGGAAGAAATGGAAGCGCGTCGTCGTGAAGAAGATGCCAAGATCCAGCGCGACTACCAACACGCAGCGGCAGAGTCGCTTGTTGGCGGTGGTGATGAGCATGAAGCTGTCACTGCGCAAGCACCGATGATCCGTGATGGTGACAAAGTGGGTCGCAACGATCCTTGTCCTTGTGGCTCTGGTCGTAAGTACAAACAATGCCACGGCAAGTTAAGTTAATCTGCTGATAGATTAAGCCAACTGAATAAGTAGAATAAAACGTACACTAAAGGCAACTTATCTAAGTTGCCTTTTTATTTCTTCCATTAATTAACCTGAACTCGGGATAAGAAATGTTGAACTAATAGCCCTCCAAGTGATCGGATCTTTCGACCAAGAGAAACCCCATCACACCGGAGGGCCTATGCATAAATTAGTGGAAGTGTTTTGCGATGTCGATGATTTTTGCGCTGTTTTCATTCCAGAATGGGAAAAAACGCTGTTAACCGATGGTACACGCAAGCGTCAACGCCCTGGCCGTATGACGATGAGCGAAGTGATGACCATCATCATACT